>NZ_JBNPNC010000056.1:0-15001 GCF_050314315.1 Desulfovibrio sp. SGI.102
GTACCTAGTCTTCCACGTCGATCCACTGCAGGGCGCGGGACACGGCCTTTTTCCAGCCCTTGTAACGCTGCACCTGCTTTTCCTTGTCCGCGGAAGGCTCAAAAACACGTTCGATGTGCAGGCGGTTGCGCACGTCGTCCAGGCCGCTCCAGTACCCCACGGCCAGACCGGCCAGGAAAGCAGCACCCAGGGCCGTCAATTCCAGCGTGGCGGGACGTTCCACATTGACGCCCAGGATGTCGGACTGGAACTGCATCAGGAAGTTGTTGGCGCTGGCGCCGCCGTCCACACGCAGGGCCTGCAGCGGGATGCCGGAATCCGCCTGCATGGCTTCGATGACGTCCTTGCTCTGGTAGGCGATGGATTCCAGCGTGGCGCGGATGATGTGGCTGGCGTTGGTGCCGCGGGTCAGGCCCACGATGGCGCCGCGGGCATAGGGATCCCAGTAGGGAGCGCCCAGACCGGTGAAGGCCGGGATCACATAGACATCGTTGGAGGTCTCCGCCTTGTTGGCGAAGTATTCCGTATCACGGGCATCGTTGACGATCTTCAGCTCGTCCCGCAGCCACTGGATGGCGGAACCGCCCACGAAGATGGAACCTTCCAGGGCGTAGCAGGCTTCGCCACGGGGACCGCAGGCAAGAGTGGTGATGAGGCCGTTCTTGGAGCTGACAGCGGTCTTGCCGGTGTTCATGAGCATGAAGCAGCCGGTGCCGTAGGTATTCTTGGCCATGCCGTTTTCCACGCACAGATGCCCGAACAGGGCCGCCTGCTGGTCACCGGCGATGCCCGCGATGGGGATGCGCGTACCGCCCTTGCCGCCGATGTTGGTCTGGCCGTAGACCGTGGACGAAGGTTTGACTTCGGGCAGCATGGAGCGCGGGATGCCCAGCATGGAGAGGATGTGTTCGTCCCACTCCAGCTTGTGGATGTTGAACAGCATGGTGCGCGAGGCATTGGTATAGTCGGTCACGTGCACGCGGCCCTGGGTCATGTTCCAGATCAGCCAGGTGTCGATGGTGCCGAACAGCAGCTGCCCCTTCTCCGCCTTTTCACGGGCGCCGGGCACGTTGTCCAGGATCCACTTGATCTTGGTGCCGGAGAAATAGGGGTCCAGCAGCAGGCCGGTATTTTCCCGCACGTATTCCTCAAAGCCTTCGTTCTTGCGCAGCTCGTCGCAGATCTGCGCGGTACGGCGGCACTGCCAGACGATGGCATTGTACACGGGCTTGCCCGTATCCTTTTCCCAGACCACCGTGGTCTCGCGCTGGTTGGTGATGCCGATGGCCGTCACTTCGTCCGAAGAGATGCCCACGCTGGCCAGGGCTTCGGTCAGCGTGGAGCTCTGGGTGGCCCAAATCTGGCGGGGATCATGCTCCACCCAGCCCGGACGGGGGTAGATCTGGGGGAACTCGCGCTGCACCACAGCCACGATGTTGACGTCCTGATCCAGCACGACGGTGCGGGAACTGGTGGTACCCTGGTCCAAGGCAACGATATATTTGCCTTGCATAGCTTTTTTCTCCAGTGATGTTCAAAGGGGACCGGCAGGCACCGGCCTGCGTGATAGGATAACCGCAGAACGTGTCACCTGTCCATCGGCCCCCCGTTCAGGGCCTTTAGGCCTTGTCCTCGGCGGCCGCGTTGCGATCCAGGGCCACCACGATGATGCGCTTGTAGATCCAGCCGCCGATACAGGCCCCGATGATGGGCGCGATGAGCGGCACCAGGAAGTACGGCAGGCTCAGGTTGTCGTTGAGCGGATAGCCGGTCATCACATCCGTGCCCCAGCCCGCCAGAGCGGCGAACAGACGCGGGCCGAAGTCACGCGCGGCATTCATGGCAAAGCCGGTCAGCGGGCCGAAGCTGGCGCCGATGAGCGCCACCAGCAGACCGATGAGCAGGCCGCCCAGATTGCCCTTGGGAGCCGTATTGCGGCCATCCACCAGGGCATAGATCAGGCACATGAGCACGGCCGTGATGACGAGCTCCACGAAAAAGGCCTGGAAAAAGGTGATCTTGGGATGGGGGAAGGTACAGAAGATCCCGGCCAGCGCCGTCATCTTGGCGGGATCGCCCGCCGTGGCGGCCACGGCATCGGCAAACAGATTGTAATACATGGCATAGGCCAGCGCCGCAGCACAGAAACCGGCCACCGTCTGCACCAGGATGTAGGGCACGACCTTGCGCTTGTCGAAATCCCCGAACAACGCCAGGGCGATGGTCACGGACGGATTGAGGTGCGCGCCGCACACACCGCCGCAAACATAGACGCCCATGGCCACGGCAAGACCCCAGACGATGCTGATTTCCCACTGGCCAAAGCTGGCCCCCGCCAGCTTGAGCGCCCCCACGCAGCCGATGCCGCACAGCAGGAAAATGAAGGTGCCCAGAAATTCTGAAAGATAAATGTGCGTATTACCTGTTTTTTTCATAAACTCTCCACCATTGTTTCCCAATTCCTGCAAGAGGGCGAAAGCTTTCTCCATAAGGCTCTTGCGGCTCTTCCAGGATCACCAATTGCTCTGTGGCAGCACACCTACCACGCTATTGTGACAATTCTGTAACAAAGAGGAATGATTGTCTTTTATTTGTCACATCATCCTGCATCCGTGCACAGGTCACAAAAAACAGCCAGAACCTACAAAAAACACCTGCCTGTGCAATATTGGCCTTGCTTCACGGCATGTCAGCATCTAGCATAAGCCGGACAGGAGGTTCGTCATGCCCAGTAAACTGGATCCCGATGCCCGTACCGGTGACAAGCTGCTGCGTCTTTTCCGCAAGCTGCTCTTCGATAACAGGCGCCATTTCCAGCAGGACCTGGCGCGCGAACTCAACTGCTCGCCCCAGACAGTCATCCGTCTGATGGAACAGATCGAAAGCGCCGTAGGCATCGCCCTGGAAATGGGCACGGAACAGCGCCGCCGCTGGTATCGCCTGAATCCCGGAGAAAAGGGGCATCTGGGCCTCGATTTCGAGGAGCTGCGCTTTCTGACCCTGTGCCGCCGCATGGCGGGAGGCATCCTGCCGGAGCAGACCCTGCAGCGTGTGGACAGGACCATCCAGCGCCTGGCCATGCACATGGCGGATCCGCACTTCCAGGATCAGGACGATTTTGCCTTCTACATCAAGGGGCGCATCAATTACACACCCTTTGCGGACACCATCGAGCGCCTCGTCCAGGCCGCCCGCTGCCAGACCGTCTGCCGGATCCGCTACAAAGCCGTGGGCAAGGCGGAGCCGCGAATCCACCGCTTCATCCCCGTACGCATGGCCGCCATGAACAATGCCCTGTATGTGCTGGGCGGCCAGCTGGGTGAGGAGGGGCTCGAAGTCGAACATCCCTGTACCCTGGCCGTCCATCGTATCCAGAACGTGGAGCTGACCGGGGACCATGTCCGTTACAGCCGCGACGATGACGAGCATGGCGGCTTTGGCCTGCCCTGGCACGAACCGCGAACTTTCCGCATCCGCGTATCCCCCAATGCCGCCGACTATGTGCGGGAGCGCATCTGGGCCACCAACCAGCAGATCGAGGACTGCGAAGATGGTGGCCTCATCCTGACCCTGACCACCCGCAGCGAGCCGGAATTGCGCGCCTGGGTCCGCAGTTTCGGAGATGCGGCTGTCCTGCTGGAGGACGACACGCCCCGGGAGCAGGGCTAAAGCGCAGCCCTCTGCCTGTCTCCTGCGGAAACGGCAGGCGCCCCTGTGCCCACCTCCAGGATGCAAAGGGACAAGGGGCTCCCCCTCTCCTGCAAATGTGCCGACAGGCATATGCTTTCCGCCTTGCCGGACAAGCCCGTATCTTTGCAGCCTGCATACCTGCGTTTGAGGGAGCAAAAAAACAGGCATAAAAAAAGGACGTCCGAAGACGTCCTTTTTTTATGCCTGTCATCAAGGGCAGCGCAGTTCGTACAGCGCTGCCTATTCGTAAAGATCCGCGTCAGCGGGCATCCGCTCCCAGTAGACACGGCCCTTTTTCTTGTATTTGCGCAACAGCACATAGACGCTGCCGGGACCGCCGTCATGCGGCTGGGCCGTGCAGAAGGCCAGGACAACGCGCTTGAAGGGGTCCTGGGTGAGCCAGGACTGCAACTTGCCGCGCAGCACGCCCACGCCGTCCGGGGAGTTCTTGCCGCGGCCGGGCACCACCAAAATGGTCCGCAGGCCCTTGTACCAGCTGCCGCGCATGAAACCGCGCAGGGTCTCGAAAGCCTGCTGGGCATTGAGGCCGTGCAGGTCGAGGTGCGCCTCGGGGCTCAGGCCTCCGGCGCGCAGCTTGTTCACGATCATCTGGTCCAGCCCCACCACATGGCCTTCCATGTATTCATCGGTCATGGACAGGGCAAATTCCAGCTTGCCGTCCAGGAAGTCCTGCAGGCTGGTATCCGCGGACGGCGGCGGCGTGCTCTGGGCCACTGCGGGCGGCACGTCCCGCCCCTTGCCCTGCAGCGGCGTCACCTGCTTCATGGCCAGCAAAAAGTCATCTTCCTCACTGGCCGCCACCACAGCTTCCAGCCCGGCGGCCGCATCCGCCTTACCGGTAGGTGCGGCAACAGCTCCGGCAGCTGCGGGGACCGCGGCTCCGCTCTCCTTGTGGGGGGCGCTGCCCTTTTTCTTCTTTTCCTTGAGCTTCTTCACCTGCGGCATGGCGCACTGCTCTTCCATGGCAAAGCCGCCCTGCCCCGCTCCCTGACCGCGGGCCGCACCGCCGTGAGCCGACTGGCGCTCCACATTGCTCATGGCGGACAGGAACAGGGAGGCGTCCTCGTCGTCCGCAGGCACGGCAGCCTGGCGCGCGATGCGCTTGCCGCGTTTTTCCGGCGCCGCAGGGGCACCCGTCTTTTTCTGCTGCGGGAACCGTCCTTTTTCCAGAGCCTTGAAGGGATTGTTCTTGAAGCTGTTGTCGTCTGTCATGGGAGCCCCCTGTTGCTGAAAAAAAAGCCGCGGCAGGACCGCGGCTTTTTCCATTGGATCAAAAAAACGTCTACTGCTGGGCAGGCTGGGCTGCGGGAGCGTCCGCAGCAGGAGCCTCAGCGGCGGGAGCTTCGGAAGCCGCAGGGGCCTCAGGAGCATCGGCAGGGGCGGCAGCAGCCGGAGCAGCCGCGGGAGCTTCGCTGGTCGCGGCAGGCTGGGCCGGAGCAGCAGCTTCAGGCGCGGCAGCGGGCTTGGCAGGCACGTCTTCGATGGTCAGGGGTTCGACCTTGAGCACGGCGGATTCATCGCTGGGACGCGAGCTGGTCACATAGGTGTAGCTCAGCGAGGTCACCACGAAGACCACGGCCATGAAGGCGGTCATCTTGGCCAGCATGCCGCCGGCACCGCTGCTGCCGAACACAGAGGTATTGCCGCCACCGAAAATGACGCCCATACCTTCCTTGCCGGCCTGCAAGAGAATGAGAATGACGAGCACCACACAAACAATGATATGAAGCGTCAGAATAAGGGTCTGCACAAGAGCCTCCCAGGGGCACGACGTAAATGAAGAACTTCAGGCCTAGGCCCGGATAATCTGCACAAAACTTTGCGCGTCCAAAGAAGCGCCACCTATCAGAAGACCATCCACATTGTCAAGTCCGATAAGGTTACCGGCATTGGCCGGTTTGACGCTCCCACCATACAGGATCGGGATCCTGTTGCCGGTCTCGCCCAGGCGCTCGCACAGCAGGCGACGCACCACGGCGTGGGTGGCCAGCACTTCGTCGGGACCGGCGACCTTGCCGGTACCGATGGCCCACACGGGCTCATAGGCCACAGCAAAGCGGCCTTCCAGCGCGTCCCCTCCGGCGGGCAGGCCGCTGTCCAGCTGACGGCGCAGCACGTCTTCCAGCTGGCCGGATTCGCGCTCTTCCAGCTTTTCCCCGATGCAGAGCATGACCTTGAGGCCCTGCTCCAGGGCAAAGGCCGTCTTGCGGCCCACCAGCTCATCGGATTCGCCCAGCACGTGACGGCGCTCGGAATGTCCGGTCAGCACCCAGACCGCACCGGCGTCCTGCAGCATGCGCGGCGAGATCTCGCCGGTGAACGCCCCTTCCACGGCAGGCCACACATCCTGCGCACCGGCCTGCGCCTGCGAAGCGGCAAAAGCGTCCGCCACCTCGGCGATGGCCGTGAAGGGCGCGAACACCACCACTTCGTGCGGGGTCGGCTGTTCGTTCAGGGCAGCAGCCACGGCAGCGGCCGTTTCGCGGGCTTCCTGCCGGGTCTTGTACATTTTCCAGTTGGCAGCGATGATCTTCTGCATGGAAATATCCTCTCTGTCAGTCCTGCGGTGCCAGATCACACTGATAGATCAGGGCATCTTCGCCGGTGTCCGCATAATAGCGGGGCCGTTTGCCCACCCGGACGAAGCCGCATTTCTCGTATAAGGCGATGGCCGGGGCATTCCCGGTACGGACTTCAAGCAAAGCCCTGTTGATACCTGTTTTTTCAGCTTCTTGCAAGGCTGTGCGCAAAAGCCGTTCGCCCAGTCCCTGCCGCCGTGCAACGGGCAGGACGGCCAGGTTGAGCACTTCCAGCTCGTCCGCTGCCTGATAGAGCGAGATATAGCCCTGCAACACGCCCGCTTCTTCCAGCCCGTAAGCCACGAAAGCCTGCTGGCTGAAGGCGGCCCGGCACTGCTCCTCGCTCCACGGCAGGGAAAAACAGGCGGCCTCCAGTGCCTGCATGGCGGCAGCGTCCCCGGCCGTCAGGCGGCGGGGGGCCGTATCCCCGGCAGTCAGGCTCATGCGGGGCGCCTTTCCGCCCGCACGGGCGTCACGGCCGCCAGCAGATGCCGCAGTTCCTTGTGCACCAGGCCGTTGCTGGCCATGATCTCGTCCCCGAAGGTATACGGACGTCCATCCAGCGTCGTGACCCGCCCGCCGGCTTCTTCCACCAGCAGCCAGCCGGCAGCCACGTCCCAGGGCTTGAGCAGCATCTCGTAGAAGGCGTCCTGCCGCCCGGCGGCCACATAGGCCAGATCCACCGAGGCGGCCCCGATACGGCGCACGCCCTGGGCCTTGGGCAGCACCAGGGCCAGACGGGCCAGCACATCGTCCAGGCGTTCGGCGATGGCATAGGGGAACCCCGTAGCCACCACGGCATCGGACAGGACCTCGGCCGAGCTCACATGGATGGGCTCGCCGTTGCGGAAGGCCCCCATGCCCAGACCGGCCCAGAAACATTCATCCATCATGGGCACGTTCACCACGCCCAGCACCACATGGCCGTCCGCCCACAGGGCCACGGACGTCCCCACCTGGGGGATTCGGTGCACGAAATTGGTGGTGCCGTCCACAGGATCGATGATCCAGCACAGGGGCGACGGCTCCTGACCGGCCACGCAGCTTTCCTCGGCCAGGAATTCGGCCTGCGGCAGCAATTCTCCCAGACGTTCCTTGAGGAAGGCCTCCACGGCCACGTCCGTTTCCGTCACCAGGTCGATACTGCCCTTGTGCCTGACGGCATGCGTTTTTTCCCACTGGCGGCGGATGATGTCGCCGCTCTCGCGCACGACGTCCACCACATCCTGCAAAAATCGGGCTGTCAGCATGAAACGATGTCCCAAGGCCGGCCCCCCTGCCCGGCAGGAGCGCACGGCAGTTGCAAGGACAGGACGCACGGCGGCCATCCCGGCCGAAAACCTGCCCGCCCTTCCGGCATGGCGGACGCCATGTCCAAACGAGGCAGGAGAATCGCCCGTCTGTCCTAATTAATGAAAATCCCTTCGTAATCCTCGCGGTACAGCATGGCCTGCGCCGTCCCGCGCAACACCGTGGTCAGGGGATCCTTGTCCACTGCGACCTTCAGGTGCGTCGCCCGGGCGATGCACTGGTCCAGACCGCGCAGCAGGGCCCCGCCTCCGGCCATGAGCAGCCCGTTGTCGTACACATCGGCGGCCAGTGCCGGCGGCGCCTGCTCCAGCGCGCGCAGCACGGTCTCCACCACGGCCTGGACAGGGTCGTGCAGGGCCTCGCAGATGTCGCCCTCGGTCACGGTCACCACCCGGGGGCCGCCATAGACAAGATCCTTGCCGGACACTTCCAGCCGCAGGCTGTTGTTCTGGGGCAGGGCCGCACCAAGGATCTTTTTGACGTTTTCCGCCGTATTCTCGCCCACTTCGAGGCGAAAGACCTCGCGCAGATAATGCTGCACGGCCAGGTTCATGGCATCACCGGCCACGCGCACCGACTGCGAGACCGCTATGCCCGTCATGCTGATGAGCGCCACTTCGCTGGTGCCGCCGCCGATGTCCAGCACCAGGTTGCCCAGGGGCTCCTGCACGGGCATGCCCGCCCCGATGGCCGCGGCCATGGGTTCTTCCACCAGGGAGACCGAACGTGCGCCCGACAGCAGGGCCGCGTCGATGACGGCTTTTTTCTCCACCTGGGTGATGCCCGTGGGGATGCAGATCACCATGGACGGCTTGACCAGACGCAGACCGGAGATGCACTTGCCCACGAAATGGGCGATCATCTTGCGGGTGATGTCGAAGTCGGCGATGACGCCGTCCTTCATGGGCCGAATGGCGCAGATGTTCTGGGGCGTGCGGCCCAGATATTCCTTGGCGGCAGCGCCCACGGCCAGCACCTTGCGGCTGACCGCGTCCACAGCCACCACCGAGGGCTCATTGATGAAAATGCCATGCTTCCTGGTGTACAGCAGCGTGTTGGCCGTACCAAGATCCATGGCAATGTCCTGGGTCAGGAACCTGCTGAAAAATCGGGACAGCATGGCTTAAGGATTCTTGACGGGCGGCACCGGAGCGGTATCGGGATCGTAGCGGCGGGGACCCTGGCTGTGGACCGTGCCCTGCGGCAGCAGGGAACGCAGACGTACCCGCAGGTACAGATTTTCGAGGAACAGGGCCAGATGGTCCACGGCCTGACGCACGAAGGAGCGCAGGGACTCGTCGATGCTGCGCGTGGACGTATGCGCCAGACAGAGCACACCGCGCGTGCTCTTGTTGATCTGTACCGGCAGGCAGATGATGGCCTGGAAATCGGGCATGCCCGGCAGCTTGCCGAACAGCATGGTGGAGGGAGCGCCTTCCAGCCCTTCGTTGATGACGGGCTGGTCGTTGCTGAAGACCCAGCCGGCGATGCCGCTGCCTACAGGCAGGACCATGGGCTCGCCGTTCTCCAGCACCAGGCGGGCGGACTCGCATTCCACACAGTAGCTCTCACCGGGAACATCCACCGAAGCGAAGGCGCAGTAGTCGAAGCCCGTGGCATCGACCATGGTACGCACATAATTCTGGATGAACTGCGACCAGCGGCGGTAACGGAAGCGCAGCTCCTGGATCACGGCCAGCTCGGCGAAATAGCGGGGGATGTCCCCGGCCATTTCCTGACGGCCCTTGCTGGCCTGCTGGCGGGAGACCAGCTCGGCAAAAAGCTGCAGCAGCTTGTAGTCCCTGTCAGTGAAGGAATACTGCCGCTTGCTGTCCACGCACAGGGCACCGCCCGTGGGCACGGGACACCCCATGAATGCCTTGATGCCGGCTTCCTCGCCTTCCCGGTAATAGCCGAGCTTGTGCTTATGCTGGTCGAAATTGGGGACCAGCATCTGCTGGCGGTTGCGGATGATCCAGTCTACCAGGCTCCCCGACGAAAGCATGGCCCCCTGCTCCACCCCTTCGCCAAGGCTGAAGGAGGCCGCGAGATAATGCTCCTCACCATTTTCGGAGGGCAGGAAAAGGACGGCGGAGTAGGCATCGAAAACACTGCAAACGATGCTGAGGATGTGTTGTTCAAGAGTATTGGCAGTCATGTCGGTACGCGTTTGATGGTGGGCCCGGGCACAAGCCCGGGACTGACGCACGGAAGTGTACCAAAGCAGCATAGCGCCCGCAACAGCTTTTCGCCCGCACCGGCGGCCCGGCGGGCAAAAACGACAAATCCCGGGAGCGCCTCTGGAAATTCCCCCCAAAAGCAGTTACTCTTTACGGAGAATCGGGTAAGGTTGCACATGATCAAGTGGCAAGAGATCTTCAGCAAGGACGGCTTTCACTGGCAGGATGCCTATACGACATCCGAGCCGGTCGTCATCGCGCGTCTTGACGAGCTCAAGCGCTTTCTCGATGCCGTGCATATCCGCTTCTGTCTGGTCAAGCCCTATCAGGAGCACAAGAACTACCCGCTGGTGGAAGGCCGCGAACTTTTGCCCTCGTTCGACAACGACATGTTCGAATACAAGGACCTGCCGGGCTTCTCCATGGTGGCTTTTGCCCGCCAGCTGGACTATTTTTCCGAGACCTTCCAGTTCGACAAACTGCACCCCATCGTCATGGAAGCCGACGGCGCCTGCTGCCCGCTGGAGAACCAGGTCCTTGCCCGTAACGTGCAGACCCTGGCCTCCCGCCTGCCGCGCATGCACCAGGACATCTTCCGCCAGCAGTTCGCCAATGCCGATACCGTGATCCTGGACAATTATCCCTCGCTCATGCCCTATCTGCTGGCCATGGACAGGGCCCAGGTACTCGCCCTCGATGCGGACCGGCAGTTCTACCTGGCGGGGGTCTTCGCCTCCTTCCCGTCGGACATCGACAGCGAGCTCAAACGCTTCGGCATGCGCATCGGCAAATTCGTCTATGGCGACAGCGAGATCTACGAACGCAACCGCATGTTCGTCTACCAGTACCTGATGGAGCTCTACGGCTTCCCCATCGTCTCGGAACGCCGCACCTCCAGCGCGCTCTTTGCCCGCAAGCTGCACAAGCTGGGCGAGCACTTCATGCTGCGCGTCCTGGGGCAGACGGACCGTACCATCACCACCTATACGTCCATGGGCCAGAGCACCCGCTACCCCCTGCTGAAAAAGATCGCCCTCATCTCCGTGGACGAGGATCAGGAGGAAGCCCTCGAGACGCTGGAAAAAGGCGGCTACTTCCTGGACCGTGACCGCCGGGTCGTCATCATCCGCGTCACCTACCGGCAGCACCGCTTCGATGCCAGCAACGTACAGCAGGACCGCGCCCTTTCCGTGGCCTGGCAGGAGATCCTGCATCCGCTCACGGGCGCGCCCCTGGCCGGGCTGAACATCATCAAGGACACCTCCAACATGTTCCTGCGCCTCAACGACATCGTGCGCGGTGAATACACCGGCCGCATCGTCTTCAAGCGCACGGAGATCGTGGAGAACACCGATACCGACGAGAAGCGCCTCAAATTCCTCTATGCCTGGCTCACCAAGCACCAGCGGCGCATGATAGGCTACAGCGACGACTTTTTTGCCAAGGTCAGCCGCGTACTCAACGGCTATCTCTACTCGCCGGACAATGACGATGCCTTCAGCAACATGCGCGAGCTGCACCGCGAGGTCTGTACCCGCTTCAGCTACATCCAGCAGGCTCGGCGCGTCCGCATCCTCGAGGACCTGGCCCAGCGCAAGGCCAAGGTGGGCCGCATGGGCTACCGCCAGATGATGCGCGAGGCCCTCGACCTGCTGACGGACCTGAAATTCGAGATCGTCAACTTTTTCCCGGCACTGGTGGACGGCATCGTGGACAGCGTGGAACGCATCCTTTCCGATGCCTACCTGCGCCGCACCTACATGGAACCTCCCGAATCCCGGCTGACCAAGGCCGGTCTGGAGATACGCAAGAATTACGGCCGTCTCGTCTCGCTGCAGGACGGCTTCAAGGCCGTGCGCCGCGCGCGGACGGCAAAAGGATCCAACGCATCATGAGTCTGCACCGCTTTTATCTTCCTCCCGAACAATGGGCCCACGATCTCTGGCTGGAAGGCCAGGAAGCCAAGCATCTGGTCCAGGTGCTGCGCCTGGCCCCGGGCGAGGAGGTCCT
The DNA here is from genome assembly GCF_050314315.1 of Desulfovibrio sp. SGI.102. Lineage (NCBI taxonomy): Bacteria > Pseudomonadati > Thermodesulfobacteriota > Desulfovibrionia > Desulfovibrionales > Desulfovibrionaceae > Desulfovibrio > Desulfovibrio sp. SGI.102. The sequence continues at coordinate 11,792 of NZ_JBNPNC010000056.1, forward strand.
GCTGCTCGACGGCCAGGGCCGCAGCGGCCGTTTCGCCATCGCCGAAACAGCCAAAAAGAAGGCCCGCCTTGTCCTGCAGGAAGAACAGATGGCGCCCGCGCCGGAATCCCGCGCCGTCATGGCGCTGGCCTTCAGCAAGGCCGTGCGCCGCGGTTTCTTTATGGAAAAGGCCGTGGAGCTGGGTGCCCATGCCGTCTGGCTCTGGCAGGGTGACCACAGCCAGGGCAAACTGCCTGCCGATGCCGCCGAGGCCTGCCGAGGGCAGCTCATCGCCGGAGCCAAGCAGTGCGGCAATCCCTGGTTGCCGCAGGTGGAGGCCCTGACCGGCGGTGTGGACGAGCTGGTCCGCCGCGCCGCCACGGCCGACCGCCGCATCCTGCCCTGGGAGATGCAGGACACCGTGAGCATGCTCACGCCCCAGCTGGCCGGACGTCCCGGCACCACCGTGTACGTCATCGGCCCCGAGGGCGGCTTTTCCCAGCGGGAGCTGGACAGCCTGCGGGCGGCGCAGTTCACCTTCGTCAGCCTGGGGGCCCGTGTACTGCGCTGCGAGACCGCCGCGACCCTGTGCCTGGGCCTGCACTGGTGGGCCTCCCATCTGGCGGATCCGGCGGAATAAAGGACAGCCATGACCGCACAAAAGCCCCTGCCGGAGCGCATGCGCCCCGACGATCCCGATCTTTTTCTCGGGCAGAGCCATCTGGCAAGCCGCCTCAAGTCGCTCATGGCGGCGGAGCGCCTGCCCAGCCTGCTGTTTTTCGGCCCGCCGGGCTGCGGCAAGTCCACGCTGGCCCTGCTGCTGGCGCGTTCCCGCAAGCGTCCCTATCTGCGTCTCAGCGCGCCGGAGGCAGGCTTGCAGCACCTGCGCCGCTCCCTCAACGGCATCGAGATCCTGGTGCTCGACGAGCTGCACCGCTTTTCCAAGGCGCAGCAGGACTTTTTCCTGCCGCTGGTGGAATCGGGCGAGCTGACCCTGCTGGCCACCACGACGGAGAACCCGTCGTTCAGCGTCACCCGGCAGCTGCTCTCGCGCCTGCACGTGCTGCGCCTGCGCCCCCTGGGACGCTCGGAACTGATGGAGCTGGCCCGGCGCGGCGCCGAACAAACGGGCGTGACGCTTAACGACGAGGTGCTGGACATCATCACCGCCGCGGCCCACGGGGATGCCCGTACCCTGCTCAATCTGGTGGAGTACGCCGCTTCCCTGCCCGAGGAGATGCGCGAGCCCGAGCAGCTCAAGTCCGCCCTGCCCGAAGTCATGATGCGCCATGACAAGGACGGTGACAGCCATTACGAGCTGGCCTCGGCCCTCATCAAATCCATCCGCGGCAGCGATCCCGACGCGGCCCTCTACTATCTGGCCTGCCTGCTGGAAGGCGGCGAGGACCCGCGCTTCATCTGCCGCCGCCTTATCCTTTCCGCTTCGGAGGATGTGGGCCTGGCCGAGCCCAATGCCCTGCCCCTGGCCGTCTCCTGCCAGCAGGCCGTGGAATTCGTGGGCATGCCCGAAGGCTTCATCCCGCTGGCCGAGACGGTGGTCTATCTGGCCCTGGCCCGCAAGAGCAACAGCAGCTACGCCGCCTATCTGACCGCCGCCCGCGAAGTCAAATACAACGGAGCGCGGCCCGTGCCCCTGCATCTGCGCAACGCCAGTACGCAGTTGCAAAAGGAATGGGGCTACGGCAAGGAATACAAATATCCCCACAACTACCCTGACGGCTGGGTGGAACAGGATTACCTGCCCGCCGAGCTCGTGGGACGCCGCTTTTACCAGCCCCGCGACATGGGCGACGAAGCCCGCCTGAGCCAGTGGTGGCGCAAGATCCATAAAATCAGAAAAACGGAAGAATCCTGATGCAGCAGTATCAAGAAGGGGTCGTCGAGGCCCCGTTCGGCGATCTTTCCACCTATGTCAGCACGGCCCCGCAGCTGGGCGCCCCTGCCCGTTTCCCGGCCCTGAGATTCTACAGCAGCCTGCTGGCTGGCCCCGTGTTCTGGCTGTGCCGCAGGGCCGCCAAAGGCCTGTGTGACGACAGCGCCTGGGTCCACGCCAGCCTGCGTGTGACGGAACTCATCGAGCGCGTGGGCTGCCCGGTGAGCATCGAAGGCATGGAGAACATCTCGGCCACGCGCGGCCCCTGCGTCTTCGTGGCCAACCACATGAGCACGCTGGAGACCTTCATGCTGCCCGGCATCATCCGGCCCCACCGTGCCGTGACGTTCGTAATGAAAAAAAGCCTGGTCACCCTGCCCTTCTTCGGGGCCGTCATGCGCTCCCGCGATCCCATCGTTGTGGGCCGCACCAATCCCCGCGAAGACCTGACGGCCGTCCTGGAAGGCGGGGTGGAACGCCTGAAGAAAGGCATCTCCATCATCGTCTTTCCCCAGAGCACCCGCACCCCGGATTTCGATCCCCAGCACTTCAACACCATCGGGGTCAAGCTGGCCCGCAAGGCCGGTGTGCCCGTGGTGCCGCTGGCTCTCAAGACCGATGCCTGGGGCACGGGGAAAAAACTCAAGGAGCTGGGCCCCATCAAAAGTGGCCTGCCGGTGCGCTACAAGTTCGCCGCGCCCATGGATATCCACGGTAACGGCCGCGAGGAGCAGGCCTTCATCTGCGATTTCATCGGCTCCCAGCTGGCCAGCTGGCGCAAAGAGGACGGCGTCAACGCCTAGTCTTGCAGCCCCTTGCGGCCGGGGAAGTGAAAAAAGTGACCCACCGGCAAAGCCGGTGGTTCTTCATATGCGCCTGTAAGGCTCTTTTACCAGCCGCGCCCTAACAGGCGCATGGCGGTCTGACATTTGCATTTCTGTTACTTGCGGCCCGTAAACGGGCTACCGGGACACGGAAGGCTCAACTGCGCTCCCAATTTATCCTCATCTAATTGTCTTCGTATGTAATCACGGATTTTCATCGCATTTTTACCTGCCGTATCCACATAATATCCACGGCACCAAAATTCGCGATTGCGGTACTTGAATTTTAAATCACCAAATTGATCATATATCATCAGGCTACTTTTACCTTTCAAATATCCCATAAATCCTGAGACACTCATTTTAGGAGGAATCTCAACCAGCATATGGATATGGTCAGGACGGCATTCCGCCTCGATAATATTTATTCCTTTCCATTCGCACAGTCTGCGTAAAATCTCGCCTATGGCACGTTTTTTCTCACCATAGAAAACCTGCCTCCGGTACTTAGAG
>NZ_JBNPNC010000057.1:0-14279 GCF_050314315.1 Desulfovibrio sp. SGI.102
TCATCAGGCACATCACGAAAATCTGTTTGTTTCATGGGACGGGATTACCACACCTTTTAAAATCAAAAAACATGCCGGACATCCTCTTATTGATGCCATGCCAATGGCCTGTCTGATGGGCCTGTGATTCCCTTTTCAGGAACAAGTCGCAGGGAAACGAAAACTTCCATGCAATACAAATGATGGGGAAAGGCACCTTTGAGATGCAAAGGTGCCTTTCTTATGCCCGCCAATGCCTGCATCGCCAAAACCTGATGGACGAGGCACGCCTACATTCCTGAGGCGAAAAGTCTCTTGGGTAAAGCAGCTGATACAGCCTTGCAGGCCCTCCCCTGCCTTCGCCGTTCATCTTCCCGCGCCTGCCTTTTTCCGCCGGAAAAGCTGCGCCGGTCTTGCTGGTCTTTGTCCGCCGCTGGCGCTATGCTCCTTCCAGTTCAAGATCTTTTTCGGGAGGATACCGCCATGCATCTTCGTCAGCCCGCTGTCGCAGGCCGTTTTTATACTGATGTCCCGGCCGACCTGCGCGCCGAAGTGGAGTCGTTCCTGAAACAGGGGGCGGCCCTGCCCGCTTCGGCCCTTGCCGCCGGGGATGCGGCCCATCTGGCGGGCCTCATGCTCCCCCATGCCGGGCACGTCTACAGCGGCCGGGTCATCGGCGCCACTCTGGCCCACGTGCGCCTGCCGCGCACGGTCTTCCTGCTTTGCCCCAACCATACCGGCCTGGGCACGCCCCTGTCCGTCTGGCCCGCCGGTGCCTGGCAGACCCCGCTGGGCCCCGTGCCCGTGGACGGTGAGATGGCCCGCCTGCTCTGCGAGGCCGACGAGGATTTCAGCGCTGATGTCATGGGGCATGTGCGGGAACACAGCATCGAGGTCCTGCTGCCCTTCCTCCAGGTCTGCGCGGGCGATGCACCCCTGCATGTGGTGCCTGTCTGTGTGGGCACCGGCCAGGCCCCTGTGCTGCGCACGGCTGGACAACGCCTGGCCCGGGTCCTGGAGCGCTGCCGGAGCCGCGACGGCCAGCGCCCCCTGCTGCTGGTCAGCTCGGACATGAACCACTACGAAGACCAGCAGACCACCCTGCGCAAGGACGACCTGGCCCTGGACGCCGCCCTCAAAGGCGATGCCGACGCCCTGCTGGCCACCGTGGCCCGGGAGGGCATCAGCATGTGCGGGGCCGCGCCGCTGGCTCTGGCATTCTATGCCCTGCACGCCTGGGCGCCCGATGCGGCAGTGCGCGCAACCCTGGTCATGCACGAAACGTCCGCCGCTGTTTCGCAAGATGCGGGACACGTCGTGGGCTACGCCGGACTGCGTATCTTCAGCTGCTGAAAGGCCCGTCAAAAAAACAAGCAAAGAGCTCGGAATCCCTTGTCCTAAGCCTGTTTCTTCGGATTGTTACGTTGACACAATCTTCCGGCCTTGGTACATCCATATTACTTATGTCGTTTGGCATAACCCGACTGCCGTTTTTTTTCACTACGCCAACATGAGGAGGCATGCATGAGTCTCAACAGGCGTGATTTCGTCAAACTGTGCACCGGCACAGTGGCGGGTTTCGGCGTTGCGCAGATGTTCCATCCTGCGGTTCGCGAAGCCCTGGCCGGCACGTTGACTGGCGAGCGCCCCCCTGTCATCTGGCTGCAGGGACAGGGCTGTACCGGTTGTTCAGTGTCGCTGCTGAACAACGTCAACCCCTCCATCGCTGATGTGCTGCTGAAGATCATCAGCCTCGAGTACCATCCTACCGTCATGGGTGGTGAAGGCCACGACGCCTACACCCACATGCTGAACATTGCCAAGAACTTCAAGGGCAAGTTCTTCCTGGCCATCGAAGGTTCCATCCCGCTGGCCAAGGATGGTCGCTACTGCGTGGTGGCCGAAGAGGGCCACACCGAGATCACCATGGCCGACCTGGTCAAAAAGCTGGCTCCCGATGCCGCCGCCGTGCTGGCCCTGGGTACCTGCGCTGCCTACGGCGGCATCCCCGCTGCCAAGGGTTCCGTGACCGAAGCCATGGGTACCGGTGCCATGCTCAAGCAGGCCGGCATCAAGACCCCCGTGGTCAACATCCCCGGCTGCCCGCCCCAGCCTGACTGGATCGTGGGCACCATCGCCCTGGCCCTCCAGAAGATCAAGGAAAAGGGCCTGGAAGCCGGTCTGGCCGAAGTGGTCTCCCTGCTGGACAGCGAAGGCCGCCCGCTGCCTTTCTACGGTCGCAACGTGCACGAGAACTGCCCCTATCTGGGCAAGTACGACGAAGGCAAGTTCTCCGCCACCTTCACCGAGAAGGACGGCTGCCGCTACGACCTGGGCTGCAAGGGCCCCGGTGCGTACTGCGACTCGTTTGAACGTAAATGGAACGGCGTCAACTGGTGCGTGGCCAACGCCATCTGCATCGGCTGCACCGAGCCCTCGTTCCCCGACGGACAGAGCCCCTTCTACAGCAACTAGAAGCGGCCCGGCTTTTCCATTTTTTCTGACGTTCAAAGGAGAGCTTTATGGCCAAGGCCACTATCGCCATCGATCCCGTCACCAGAATCGAGGGCCATCTCAAGGCCCAAGTGGTGGTGGAGAACGGCAAGGTTGTGGACGCCCACCTCACCGGTGGGATGTTCCGCGGTTTTGAACAGATTTTGAAAGGGCGCGACCCGCGTGACTCCACCCAGATCGTGCAGCGCATCTGCGGCGTGTGCCCCACCTCCCATGCCATGGCTTCCGCCCTGGCGCAGGAAAGCGCCTTCAACATCAAGGTGACCGGCAACGGCCGCATCACCCGTAACCTGATCCTGGGCGCCAACTACCTGCAGTCGCACATCCTGCACTTCTACCATCTGGCCGCTCTGGACTTCGTGGCCGGCCCCGATACCGCGCCCTTCGTGCCGCGTTTCGCCCAGCCCGACCTGCGCCTGCCCCCCGAAGCCAACAAGGTGGGCGTGGACCAGTACCTGGAAGCCCTGGAAGTGCGCCGCATCGCCCACGAGATGGTCGCCCTCTTCGGCGGCCGCATGCCCCATGTGCAGGGCATCGTGCCTGGCGGTGCCACTGAAATGCCCACCAAGGAAGCCCTGCTGGAATACGCGGCCCGCTTCAAGAAGGTGCGCCAGTTCATCGTCGAAAAATACCTGCCCATCACCTACATCGTGGGCTCCGTGTACAAGGACCTGTTCGAACAGGGCCAGGGCGTGCACGGCTGCTCCTGCTTCGGCGTGTTCCCCATGACCGACGACGGCAAGACCCACCTGCTCAAGGCCGGTATCTTCCTCAATGGCCGTGACGTGGAATTCGATCCCAAGAAGATCACCGAAGACCTCAAGTACGCCTGGTACGACGACGCCACCACCGGCAAGGGTGCTGCCGGCGCCGAGACCAACCCCAACCTGGACAAGAAGGACGCCTACTCCTTCGTCAAGGCTCCCCGCTACGACGGCGAAGTCATCGAAGTGGGCCCCGCCGCCCGCATGTGGGTGGCCAACGCGCCGCTGTCCGAAGTGGGCGTGAAGATGCTGAAGGAAAAGTTCGGCATCGAAGCCCGCACCATCCGCGACCTGGGCTGGGACAAGGTCTTCTCCATCATGGGCCGTCACGTGGCCCGCGCCGAAGAAGCCCTGCTCATCGCCAATGCTGTGGAAGGCTGGCTGAAGGAAGTCAAGCCCGACGGCGAGACCTTCACCCCCTTCGAGATCCCGCAGAGCGCCGAAGGCTACGGCTGCACCGAAGCGCCCCGTGGTTCTCTGGTCCACTACATCCGTGTGAAGGACCAGAAGATCGACAGCTACCAGATCATCTCCGCCACTCTGTGGAACTGCTCGCCCCGCGACGACAAGGGCCGCCGTGGTCCTCTGGAAGAAGCCCTCATCGGTGTGCAGGTCCCGGACATCAACAACCCCGTCAATGTTGGGCGCACCATCCGCGCCTTCGACCCGTGACTGGGCTGTGCCGTGCACGTGCTGCACGCTGAGACCGGCGAAGAATCCATCGTGAACCTGGGCTAGGTTCCGCGCGATTTGTCGCTTTGTCCCCCCTGTCCGTGTGGCAGGGGGGACTTTTCTTTTCCTCTCTCCCACCGTATCCTCAGTTTTCCGTCCCCGCTCCCGCTTTCATGCCATCCTGCCAAAGGGCACCCCTTCCGCTGCCTGCGGCAGAGGCCCTCCTCCGGGGAGGGTACGGCCAAGGAGCTTTTATGAAACGAATCATCGTAGGCGTCAGCGGTGCCAGCGGCATGCCCCTGGCCCTGTGCCTGCTGCGCCATCTGGCTGCCCTGCCCGACGTGGAAAGCCACCTCATCCTTTCGCCCGGGGCCCATGCCGTGCTGGAAGCGGAATGCGGCCTTGCCCCGTCCGCCCTGCATGCCCTGGCCGACGTCAGCCATGATGCGGCCTGTCTGGGAGCCGCCCCGGCCAGCGGCTCCTGGCAGCACGACGGCATGGTGGTCTGCCCCTGCTCCATGAGCAGCCTGGCCAGCATCGCCACCGGTGCCGGAACCAACCTGCTGCACCGCGCCGCCGACGTGACCCTCAAAGAGCGCCGCCCCCTGATCCTCGTCCCCCGGGAAAGCCCCCTGAGCCGCATCCATCTGCGCAACATGCTCTGGGCCAGTGAGGCCGGAGCCGTCATCATGCCCTTCATGCCCGCCTTCTACAGCGGGGAGGATACCCTCGAAGGGCTCATGGGCCAGTTCTGCGGCCGCATCTTCGATCAGCTGGGGTTGTCCCACCAGTTATGCCGCCGCTGGCAGGGCCCTTCGGATGAGAGGTGCTGAAGCAAATATGTGATGAGGGGGAAGGGGGGACTTTTTGGAAAAAGTCCTCCCCTTCCCCCTCAAACTCCCCCATCCCCTCCCCAAAACTTTTGCTCTGGTCTATGGCAGGATGAAGTAACGCGACAGACCGTGCCCGACGCCCCTGTCCCCCGGAAATACGGGGAAGGTCCATCCGGCATCTTTCGCATGGAAAAGCACGAGGAACAGGAGGGGACTTCTGCCGGAGATGCAGAAAAATGATGCCCCGGGGATCAAGGCCATCCGCATGGCGGATGGTTTTCCCTTTCGCACCGTGGAACGCAACAGGATAAAGGCCATAAAAAAACCGCTCCCCGAAGGGAGCGGTCGCTGTCACAAAGCAAAAAAAGCGGGGTTACCAGCCGCGATGGTGGTAACGGCTCTTTTCCTGCTGGTTGCCTACGATACCACCGGCCAGAGCACCCATACCGGCACCAGCCAGAGCGCCCCAGCCCACGGAACCACCGGAAATGGCGGCCACGCCGGCACCACCCAGCGTACCCAGCGCGGCACCGCTGGCCACGCCCTGCTGGGTGGGGGACATATTGGTGCAGGCGACGCCCGTCGCCATAAAGGCGGCCATCAAGATGATCGCAAACAGTTTTTTCATAGAAGTCTCCACAATACGCAGCAGCGTATCAGTTCGTGAGGGACGATCCGTTATTGAGCGGCCGCAAGACGCGGCTCGACGAGTTCAAACCACAGCACACCCAGGACAGGACGGTCCAGTCTGTCAGGGTGAGCCGCATACCAGGCATCCACTTCTTCCACGATGGTGGTGCGCTTCACGTCCTTGAACGCCTTCATCCAGCCCTTTTCGAACTTGGACAGGTTGGACACAGGCATCTTGCCGTTCTTGGCGGCCAGTTCAGCTTCCCGGCTGTTGACGAAGTATTCCGTGGCGATGGCGGTATCCATGCCGAACAGGAAACTCAGCTTGTTGTCCAGGCTGCTCTTCTGCCACACGCTGCCCGTGAATTGCAGCACGGGATTGTTGCCCTTGTCCTGATCTGCCGCCTGAACGCCGGCAGCCCCGAACACAAGCGCCGCAGCCAGACAAAGGCTCATGATGGCTTTTTTCACTCCAGACTCCTTTGGTCTGTTGCCCTTGCGGACAGTTGAAGGCCGACCTGCCTGCAGCAGATTCGGACCGATATCACGACGATAGCCCAAGTGCGCAGGTGATGGCAAGCCTGTGCCGGAACCTTGGCACCAAGAGCGTGAGCGAAACGTCAGTGCCCGGTATCGCAGTAGTTTTCCTTCACCCTCCCCAGATGTCCGTCCTTTGACGGCAACGCATCCCTCTTGTACGGCCTGAGCGCTGGCCCCACATCAGCCCTGCATCAATAGCCCTTTGGGAAAGCATTCCTGTAGCACGCCCGGTCTTCGCTCTTCTGTTCACAGGGCATCCCTGCGTGTTGCCAACGCCCTGTCCCAACTCCTCCGCAGCATAAAAAAACAGGGCCCTTCCGAACGGGAAGAGCCCTGTAAACAGATACCTGATAAAGCGCGCTGGGGAGGGGGGAGTTTGAGGGGGGAACCCCTCTCGCGCTAGGCGAGGGGGTCCCCCCTCAAAAATCCCGCCAGATCTTAGGCCAGAGCGGCCTTCATCATCTCATGGAAGCGTTCGAAGAGGTAACGCCCGTCGTGGGGACCGGCGGCCGCTTCGGGATGATACTGCACGCTCATGATGGGCAGGGTCTTGTGACGCAGGCCTTCCAGAGTCTGGTCGTTGAGGTTGATGTGGGTGGCTTCCACATCGTCCAGGCCGTCCAGCACCACATGGAAGCCGTGGTTCTGGGACGAGATCTCGATGCGGCCCGTGCCCAGATCCTTGACCGGATGGTTGCAGCCGTGGTGGCCGAACTTCAGCTTGGCCGTGGTGCCGCCCAGGGCGTGACCGATGAGCTGATGGCCCAGGCAGATGCCGGTCACGGGGAATTCCTTCACCAGTTCGCGGATGATGGCGATCTCGTCCTTCAGGGTGGCGGGGTCGCCGGGGCCGTTGGACAGGAACACGCCCTTGGCGCCGCTGGCACGGGCCTGGTCCGGCGTGAAGGAAGGCGGCACGGCCAGGGGCTCGAAGCCCACTTCGGCCAGCAGGCGCAGGATGTTCCATTTCACGCCGAAGTCATAGACCAGCAGCGGGATGCCCGTGCCCTGCCAGGCATAGGCGCCGTTGGCGTCGAACTGGGCGTCCTTGGGGCCGTCGGCCGTGAGGATGTAAGGCTTCTGGGCGGCCACGAAGGGCACCAGGTTCTGGCCTTCCATGCTGGGCAGGGCGCAGGCCTTGGCGCGCAGGCTCTCCACATCCAGGTCACGGGTGGAGATGATGCCGCGCATGGCGCCGTTGATGCGCAGGTGGCGCGTCAGGGCGCGGGTGTCCAGGCCTTCCATGCCGGGCACGTTCCAGCGCTTGAGGAAGTCCGGCAGGGATTCCTTGGAGCGCCAGTTGGAGGGCTCCTTGCAGCATTCCTTGACCAGCAGGGCGCGCATGTGCACGCGGCCGGATTCCATGTCTTCGGCGGTGATGCCGTAGTTGCCGATGAGCGGATAGGTCATGCACACCATCTGCCCGTAATAGGAGGGGTCGGTGAGCACTTCCTGATAGCCGGTCATGCCTGTATTGAAAATCACTTCCCCACCGGTTTCGAAATCGCCGGTAAAGGATTTGCCCTGAAGGCAGAAACCGTCTTCAAGTACCAGTAATGCTTTCATATCTTACCCCCGCGCTTCCCGCGCGTAGTATTCCTGCAGGCTTTCCACATGCGTGTCTTCGCGGCGCTTGCCGATGGCGATGGCCGAGGCCTTGGCACCGGCCACGGTGGTGCAGTAAGGCACGCCGTAGCTCACGGCCGTATGACGGATGGACTTGGAGTCGCGGGCCGTGTTCTTGCCCGAGGCCGTGTTGATGACCAGGGCCACGTCGCCGTTGATCATGCGGTCCACGATATTGGGACGGCCTTCGTAGACCTTGAGCACTTCTTCCACTTCCAGACCGCGCTCGCGCAGGTAGCGGGCCGTGCCGCGCGTGGCCAGCAGGTGGAAGCCCAGGTCGGCGAACATGGCCGCCACTTCGGGCAGGATGGGCTTGTCGCGGTCATTGACCGAGATGAAGACATTGCCGCCCTGCGGCAGATCCTGACCGGAGGCCAGCTGGCTCTTGTAGTAGGCTTCGGGGAAGTCGCTGCCCATGCCCATGACTTCGCCGGTGGAGTGCATCTCGGGTCCGAGGATGATGTCCACGCCGGGGAAGCGCTGGAAGGGAAGCACGGCTTCCTTGACGCAGGTGAAGCCGCCGCGGCGCATGCTCCAGGGATCCAGCTCGTCCAGGGTCTTGCCCAGCATGACCTGGGTGGCCATGTAAGGCAGCGGCACGCCGGTGGCCTTGGAGACGAAGGGCGCGGTGCGCGAGGCACGCGGGTTCACTTCAAGGATGTACAGATCGTCGCCCTTGATGGCGAACTGGATGTTCATCAGGCCCACGACCTTGAGCTCGCGGGCCAGGGCTTCGGCCTGGGCGGCGATGAGGGCCACATGGTCATAGGAGAGCGAGAAGGAAGGCAGCACGCAGGCCGAGTCACCGGAGTGGATGCCGGCTTCTTCGATGTGTTCCATGATGCCGGCCACATAGACTTCCTTGCCGTCGGACAGGGCGTCCACGTCCACTTCCACGGCATGTTCCAGGAACTTGTCGATGAGGATGGGATGCTCGGGCTTTTCAGGCACCTGTTCGCGGAAGTAATCCATCAGCTCTTCCTTGTCATAGACCACGGCCATGGCGCGGCCGCCCAGCACGTAGCTGGGACGCACCACCACGGGATAGGTGATGCGCTCGGCCACTTCCAGCGCCTGATCCAGGTCCATGGCGGTACCGTTCGGCGGCTGGAGCAGGCCCAGCTTTTCGATGAGGGCCTGGAAGCGTTCGCGGTCTTCGGCGCGGTCGATGGCATCGGGCGAGGTGCCCAGGATCGGCACACCGGCGCGCATCAGCGGCACGGCCAGGTTCAGCGGGGTCTGGCCGCCGAACTGCACGATGACGCCTTCGGGCTTTTCCTTTTCCACGATGTTCATCACATCTTCAAAGGTCAGGGGCTCGAAGTACAGGCGGTCGGAGGTGTCGTAGTCCGTGGACACGGTCTCGGGGTTGGAGTTGACCATGATGGCCATGATGCCCGCGTCGCGCAGGGCGAAGGAGGCATGGCAGCAGCAGTAGTCGAACTCGATGCCCTGGCCGATACGGTTGGGGCCGCCGCCAAGGATCAGCACCTTGCGGCAGTCCTTGGTCTGCACTTCGTCACCCTTTTCATAGGTGGAGTAGTAATAGGGCGTGTAGGCTTCGAATTCCGCGGCGCAGGTATCCACCAGGTAGAAGGTGGGCACGATGCCCATTTCCTTGCGCAGACGGCGGATGTCGGTCTCGGGACGCTTCCACATCTCGGAGAGCTGACGGTCGGAGAAGCCGTATTCCTTGGCTTCGCGCAGGATCTCCGGCAGCTCGGGGTTCAGGGGCGTCATGTCGTTGGCCAGACCGAAGTCGCGGATGCGGGTCTCCATGTCCACGATGTCGCGCATCTGGCGGATGAACCAGGGATCGATGCCGGAAGCCTCGTGGATGTCTTCCACGCTCACGCCGGCCAGCAGGGCCTGACGCAGGGTGAAGATGCGGCGCGAATGGGGCTTGCGCAGACCGGCCATGATCTCGGGCAGGGGCGGCAGCTCGCGACGGAAGTTGAAGCCCAGGCCGGAGGCGCCGATCTCCATGGAGCGCAGGCCTTTCTGCAGGGCTTCCTTGAAGGTGCGGCCGATGCTCATGGCTTCGCCCACGCTCTTCATGGAGGTGGTCAGCTCGTCCTTGGCACCGGGGAATTTTTCAAAGGTGAAGCGCGGGATCTTGACCACACAGTAGTCGATGGCCGGCTCGAAGCTGGCCGCGGTCTCGCGGGTGATGTCGTTGCGCAGTTCGTCCAGGGTGTAGCCGATGGCCAGCTTGGCGGCCAGCTTGGCGATGGGGAAGCCGGTGGCCTTGGAGGCCAGGGCCGAGGAACGCGACACGCGCGGGTTCATCTCGATGACCACCATCTCGCCGTTGGCGGGATTGATGCCGAACTGCACGTTACTGCCGCCGGTCTCCACGCCGATCTCGCGCATGATGGCGAAGGAAGCGTCGCGCATCATCTGGTATTCGGCGTCGGTCAGGGTCTGGGCCGGGGCCACGGTGATGGAGTCGCCGGTGTGCACGCCCATGGCGTCCACGTTCTCGATGGAGCAGACGATGACGCAGTTGTCATTCTTGTCGCGCATGACTTCCATCTCGAACTCTTTCCAGCCCAGCACGCTCTGCTCGATCATGACTTCGGACACGGGGCTGGCGGAAAGGCCGTGACCGGCCACTTCTTCCAGGTCGGCCATGTTGTAGGCGATGCCGCCGCCGGTGCCGCCCAGGGTGAAGGCCGGGCGGATGATCAGCGGGAAGGGCAGCACGTCGCCCAGGGCGCGCACTTCATCCATGTTGTGGGCAATGCCGCTGGCAGGCACTTTGAGGCCGATGTTCTCCATGGCCTGCCGGAACAGTTCGCGGCTTTCGGCCTTTTCGATGACTTCGGCACGCGCACCGATGAGCTCAACGCCGCACTCCGCCAAAACGCCGCTCTTGGCCAGACCAAGAGCGGCGTTGAGCGCCGTCTGTCCGCCAAGGGTAGGCAGCAGGGCATCGGGGCGTTCCTTGCGGATGATGGCCGCCAGGGTCTGCTGCTCGATGGGTTCGATATAGGTGGCGTCGGCCATGTGGGGGTCGGTCATAATGGTGGCCGGGTTGGAATTGACCAGCACCACCTCGTAGCCTTCTTCCTTGAGGGCCTTCACGGCCTGGGAGCCGGAATAGTCGAATTCACAGCCCTGGCCGATGACGATGGGACCTGCGCCGATAACCAGAATTTTGTGTAGATCCGTGCGTTTGGGCATTGGATGTTCCTGTATGGTTGGGAAAATCGCAGGGGTGCGGCCCTGCCCCTCCGGGTGCCTCCCCTGCCGCCCCATGGCGCATTGCACGGAAGACATCCGGTTAAAACGTTTTTTTCTATCCGCTTGCGCTGCCTTCGTCAAGATGCTGCCTGCCCTTCCCGGCAGGATGTCCGGCCAAGGGCACGGCCGGGGCCAAAGCGTGCGCCTGCGGGCCTTTTGCCCCCTTTCGCACTTGCCAAGGACGGGCTTTTGGAGAATACTGCTTCCCTCTCAATCTTTTTTACGAGGCCTTACGATGAACAAAGACATCAAGAAAGTTGTGCTCGCCTACTCCGGCGGCCTGGACACCTCCGTCATCCTCAAGTGGCTGATCGAAACCTACAAGTGCGAAGTCATCACCGTCACTGCCGATCTGGGCCAGCCCGAAGACCTGAGCGGTGTGGAAGCCAAGGCTTACAAGACCGGCGCTTCCAAGGCCTACGTTGTGGACCTGCGTGAAGAAATGGCCCGCGACTTCGTCTTCCCCATGATGCGCGGCGCCGCCCGGTACGAGAACCGCTACATGCTGGGCACCTCCATCGCCCGCCCCATCATCACCAAGGCCCTGGTGGACATCGCCCGCAAGGAAGGCGCTGACGCCATCGCCCACGGCGCCACCGGCAAGGGCAACGACCAGGTGCGCTTCGAGTTCGCCGCCAAGGCCCTGGCCCCCGACCTGAAGGTCATCGCCCCCTGGCGCGAATGGGACCTGATGTCCCGTACGGCCCTCAACGCCTTTGCTGAAAAGCACGGCATCCCGATCTCCAAGGAAGCCAAGCGCTACAGCATGGACGCCAACATGATGCACACCAGCTTCGAAGGCAGCGAGCTGGAAGATCCGGGCAACGCTCCCCACGAGTCCTGCCACGAGCGCTGCGTGCCCGTGGAACAGGCCCCCAACGAGCCCGAGATCATCGAAGTGAGCTTCGAGCACGGCAACCCCGTGGCCGTCAACGGCGAAAAGATGTCGCCCTACACCATCATCAAGACCCTGGCCGAACTGGCCGGCAAGCACGGCATCGGCCGTGACGACATGGTGGAGAACCGCTACGTGGGCATGAAGTGCCGCGGCGTGTACGAAAACCCCGCCGGCACCCTGCTCTACGCCCTGCACCGCGACCTGGAAGGCCTGTGCATGGACCGCGAACTGCTGCAGCTGCGTGACATGCTGGCCGTGCCCTACTCCCACGCCGTGTACAACGGCTACTGGTTCTCGCCCGAACGCGAAGCCATGCAGGCCTTCATGGACAAGTCCCAGGAGACCGTCACCGGTACCGTGCGCGCCAAGCTGTACAAGGGCGGCGTGTGGCCCCTGGCCCGTACCTCTCCCTTCTCCCTGTTCTCCGAAGACCTGGCCACCTTCGAAGGCGGCAACTACGACCACAAGGACGCTGCCGGCTTCATCCGCCTCAACTGCCTGCGCCTCGGCATGTACGCCGCGGTCCAGAACAAGCTGGGCAAGTAAGTCTTCCTCACGGCGGACGGGGAGACCCGCCCGCCCCGTTCTTTCCATCCGGAAGGCCGCCCCGTCCGCATCCCGCACGGGGCGCCGCCGTTTCCGGCCCCTTGTCATCGCGCGCCGCAGCGCATACACCGGCCCCTCCCGGGGCAGAGAGATCTTTCCATGAGCACCAATCAGAGCTGGGGCGGCCGCTTCGCCGAAGGCCCCAGAGAAGCCGTGGCCGCCTATACCGATTCCCAGACCTATGACCGCGCCCTCTATGCCCAGGACATCCGCGGTTCCCAGGCCCATGCCCGCATGCTGGGCCGTCAGGGCGTCATCACCCCCGACGAGGCCGAGCAGATCGTCAACGGTCTCGATGCCGTGAAGCAGGAGATCGAATCCGGCGCCTTTGTCTGGAAACCGGCGCTGGAAGACGTGCACATGAACATCGAGGCCCGCCTCACCGAGATCATCGGCGACGTGGGCAAGAAACTGCACACCGGTCGCAGCCGCAACGACCAGGTGGGCCTGACCTTCCGCCTGTTCGTGGCCGACCGCCTGAAGGTCTGGCAGCAGCGCGCCGCCCATTTGTGCGCCACCCTGGTGTCCTGCGCCGACGGCCATCAGGACGACATCCTGCCCGGCTGCACCCACATGCAGCCCGCCCAGCCCGTGAGCCTGGCCCACCATCTGCTGGCCTACGCCTGGATGTTCCGCCGCGACTGCATGCGCCTGGACGACGTGCTCAAGCGCGTGCGCATCTCCCCGCTGGGCTCCGCCGCCCTGGCCGGCACCACCTATCCCCTCGATCCGCAGAGCGTGGCCGACGAAGTGGGCTTCGACGGCATCTACGGCAACTCCATGGACGCCGTCTCCGACCGTGATTTCGTGCTGGAGGCCCTGTTCGCCGGCTCCTGCATCATGGCCCACCTGTCCCGCCTGTGTGAAGAGCTCATCATCTGGGCCAACCCGGCCTTCGGCTTCGTGCAGCTCTCCGACGGCTACTCCACGGGCTCGTCCATCATGCCCCAGAAGAAGAACCCCGACGTGGCCGAACTCATGCGCGGCAAGACCGGCCGCGTCTACGGCTCGCTCATGGGCATGCTGACCATCATGAAGGGCCTGCCCATGACCTACAACCGCGACCTGCAGGAAGACAAGGAAGGCTTCCTCGATGCCGACCGCACCGTGGATGCTTCCCTGATGCTCATGGCCGGCATGCTGGAAGAACTGACCTTCCGCACCGACCGCATGCGCGCCGCCTGCGCCCGCGGCTTCCTCAACGCCACGGAACTGGCCGACTATCTGGTGGGCAAGGGCCTGCCCTTCCGCGAGGCCCATCACGTCACGGGCCATGCCGTGGCCCTGGCCGAAAAGCAGGGCAAGGGTCTGGAAGACCTTTCGCTGGCCGAACTCCAGCAGCTGGACGCCCGCATCGCCGATGACGTCTATGCCGTGCTGGATTACGCCGCCGCCGTGCGCCGCCGCGAGACGCCCGCCGGTACCGGTCCCCGTTCCGTGGCCCGCCAGATCGAGCAGCTGCGCAGCTGGCTGCAGGAGCGCGCATGAGCCAGCAAAAAGCCACCGGCTGGAAAGTGCCCCTGCTCTTCTGCGCCGTCATGGGCGTAGCCGTGCTGGGCACCTGGTTGTGGCGCAACCTGGGCAAGCCCGAGGTGCCGCCGCTGGAGCCCGGTCTCGTGGCCGTGGCCCAGACCTACCACATCGACCTGGAAGCCGACCCCGAAGGCAAGCTGCTGCGTGAGTCCATCACCAACGCTTCCACGGGTTTTGCCACCCATGACAGCAAGGACGCCCGTCTGGCGGCCCTGATCGACAAATCGCTGGACATGGGCCGCTTCGATGCCGCCTGTGTGGCCGCCGTGCTCCTGTTCGACCAGCACAAGCGCGAGGGCAAGCTCATGCATATCGCCCGCAGCGCCGCCAAAGACTGCGCCACCCTGCCCTGGGGTGCCTTTGCCGCCAAGGCCATGAAGGATCCCGGCGTCCAGACCGACGCCCACTTCCTGCTCAATGCCCGCTGGCGCGAATGCC
>NZ_JBNPNC010000058.1:0-13343 GCF_050314315.1 Desulfovibrio sp. SGI.102
GAAACAGAAGACGCTATTTTTTCCTGTCGTGCCGGGAAAGCCGCTCCAGCAGGCGGTCGTAATAGGTGTCGTCATCAAGGTTCAGGGGACGCTGATGCTTCATGCGGGCCTGCAGGATCATGAACCGCAGCTTCTGCATCTGGCGCACGCGCTCCTGCTCGTCCTCGCAATGTTCCAGCATGTCGGCCAGATTGCTGATCTCCTTGCGCTCGGCCAGTTCCGGCGGCACACAGCCTGCGTTGCGCAGCACCTTGTAGGCCATGCGCAGCTCCGGGGGAACATGGCTGTCGTCTTCCAGTTCCAGCGGTTTGCCCCGGCCGGGAAGGTCATCAAAATCGCCCTTGGCCATGGATTCTTCGATACGGCGCTCGGCAATGGACTGGATGACGGACCAGGGACTGACCTCAGACATGTTTTTCCTCCGTATCGGGAGCATCGGCCCAGAGCTTTTTCCACTCCATGATCAGCTTGAGGGCCGCCAGCGGCGAGAGCTCCTCGGGATCCAGGTCCCGCAGCAGCAGGACCAGCGGATGCGGCCCGGCGGCCGGTGCGGCAGGGATGTCGATGGGCAAAGACGGGGGCTCCTCGCGGGCGACCCGCTTTTCCATGCCGGGAAGCGCCAGCGTCTCCGTCTGGGGCGACATGCGCTTTCCCTCGCCCCGGCTTTGCTCCAGTTCCGCCAGGATGGCCCGTGCCCGCTGCACCACCGGCGCAGGCACGCCTGCCAGGCGGGCCACCTCCACGCCATAGCTGCGGTCCGCAGGGCCGGGCACCAGCTTGTGCAGGAAGAGGATGTCGCCCCCGTATTCCCGGATGGCGATATTCATGGTGAACACGCCGGGCACGCGTTTTTCCAGCGCCGTCAGCTCGTGATAATGGGTGGCGAACAGGGTGCGCACTTCGCCATGCGCCCGGGCCGCCAGATCTTCCACCACGGCCCAGGCCAGGGCAACACCGTCATAGGTGCTGGTGCCGCGCCCGATCTCGTCCAGGATGACCAGGCTGCGCTTGGTGGCCTGCCGCAGGATACGGGCCGTCTCCATCATCTCGACCATGAAGGTGCTCTGCCCCTGGGCCAGATTGTCCGAAGCGCCCACACGCGAGAACAGCCTGTCCACCAGCCCCAGGCGCGCCCGTGTGGCCGGGACCATGGAACCGGTCTGCGCCAGCAGGCAGATGATGGCCACCTGCCGCAGCACCGTGGACTTGCCCGCCATGTTGGGGCCGGTGAGCAGGCACAGGCGGCGCCGGGCATCCAGCGTGATATTGTTGGGCACGAAATTGGCCGCGCCTATCATGGCTTCCACCACCGGATGGCGGCCTTCCTCGATGCAAATGTCGGCACTGCCGTCCAGTTCGGGACGGCACCAGCCGTTACGGCGTCCCACCTCGGCAAGGCTCTGCCAGTAGTCCAGATGGGCGATGACGTCCGCCATGTGCAGGATGCGCTCCCGCTGCTGGGCCATGAAGGTACGCAGATCCTGATAGAGCTGATATTCCAGCGTCTTGCGCTTTTCGGAAGCGGAAAGGAGCGCTTCTTCCAGCTCCTTGAGGGCGGGCGTGGTGAAGCGTTCGGCATTGGCCAGGGTCTGGCGGCGGATGAAATGTTCCGGTACCGGCCCGCTGTGCGCGGCCTTGCTCAATTCGTAATAATAGCCGAAGACCCGGTTGAACCCCAGCTTGAGCTTGGCGATGCCGGTCTCCTGCTGTTCGCGGGCCAGCTCTTCCTGCAGCTTCTGCTCGCCGTGCTCCACCAGATCCAGCAGGCGGTCCAGCTCGGCATTGTATCCGGCCTTGAACAGGCCGCCGTCCGTGATGACTACCGGCGGGCTGTCCACCAGCGCGCTGCGCAGCAGATGCGCACAGTCGGCCAGATCGTCCCAGCCCTTGAGCAGCTCATGGATGACACGGGGCGCGTCCTCCCCGTTCTCCTGCCCGGGCAGCGGATATTTTCCATCCAGGGGCTGCGTCAATGCCGCCAGAACGGCAGGCAGGGCCGCAAGGCTGTTGCCGAGGGCGATGAAATCCCGCGGGGTGGCCCGGTTGACCGTCACGCGCGTGGAAAGGCGCTCCAGGTCATAGACGTCCTTCAGGGCTTCCCGCAACAGGGCCCGGCGGTTGTCATCATCGTGCAGCAGGGCCACGGCGTCCTGCACGGCCAGGATGGGGGCCGCTTCGCGCCACGGATGCCGCAGCATGTCTTCCAGCAGGCGGCCGCCCATGGGCGTCATGGTATCGTCCAGCACATGACGCAGGGTCCCCTTGCCCTTGCGGCCGTTGAGGCGCTGGAAGATCTCCAGATTGCGTTCCGTCACGTCGTCCACCAGCATGTGACGGCCCAGGTCCAGCGGCTGGAAGGGCATCAGATGCTCGGGACGGCGCTTCTGGGTCTGCTCCAGATAGACCAGCAGCGCGCCGCAGGCCCGCACGAGGCAGGGCTTGTTCTGCAGGCCCAGGGCTGCCAGTTCCTGCACGGACTGGGCTTCCAGCAAACGGCGTTCGGCCTTGCGGGCGTCGAAACCGGCCACGGGGCGACGCAGCAGGCGCACGCCTTCCAGCAGGCATTTGGGCGGCAATTCCTTGTCGTCCGGCACCAGCAGCTCGCGCGGGGCCAGCTTCTGGATCCATTGCCAGAGCTCGGGCAGGCGCTTCACCTCCATGCCGGACCACTGGCCCGTGGAGATGTCCGCCCAGACGAAGGCCCCGTTGTGTCCCTCCCAGAAAGCGGCTCCCAGATAATTGTGGCTGCGGGCGTCCAGGTTGGCGTCTTCCAGTACGGTGCCGGGCGTCACCACGCAGGTCACGGCCCGTTGCACGAGCCCCTTGGCGGCCTTGGGGTCTTCGGTCTGGTCGCAGATGGCCACATGGAAGCCCTTGTCGATGAGCTGGGCGATGTAGGCCTGTGCGGCATGCCAGGGCACACCGCACATGGGCACGGGGTTTTCCGTGTCCCGGCTGCGGCTGGTCAGGGCGATCTGCAGTTCCCGGGCCGCGGTGACGGCATCGTCGAAGAAAAGCTCGTAAAAGTCGCCCATCCGGTAGAACAGCAGCGCATCAGGGTAGTCGGCCTTGATGCGCAGGTACTGCTCGAACATGGGAGTCAGCTTGGGAGTTTTTTCTGCCATATGCGTAATTGCGCAGCGGCGCCATCCAAGGACGACGCCGCTGCAGAAAAATGCGCCTGATGCGCGGGGGAAAGGGACTAGGCCTTGTCAGGATCGGGAGCGGTCACTTCTTCCGGCTTGGCCTCGGCCTTCTCCTTGGCGGGAGCGGCTTCGATGGCCTGGGCCTTTTCCTGGGAGACCTTGCGGAGGAAATCGCCGCGCGCGGTCTCACCGTCCAGGCTCTTCTTCAACTTGGCCACTTCACGTTCCAGAGCGGACACACGCCACTTGCTCTTCATGTAACGGGCCGTCAGGTGCATCTTGTCCCACAGCAGCAGGGCCACCGCCAGCAGGGCGCCCACGAAGAAGGCCACGATGACGATGAAGTAGAACGGCAGCGGGATGGACGTCATCTCAGGCACGAAGAAGAGATTGAGTTTGAGCGTCATGGCCGTCGACAGGGCCGTCTGGTTCTGGAAGAAGAAGACCAGACTGAAGAAAATCAGCAGAACAAGTAACAGGACCTTTATATAGCGCATAGTCTCCTCCTCTGCGCGGTGGTGTTCAAAACCTGTCGAAATACGGCTTCAGATGAGCATAGCTGCTGCGCAGGTGTTCCGGGATCGTGCGCACTTCATCCATCACGGCCATAAAGGAGGAATCCCCGTTCCAGCGCGGCACGAGATGGAAGTGCAGATGTTCCCGGATACCGGCTCCGGCAGCCTGCCCCTGGTTGAGGCCAATATTGATGCCTTCGCAGTGAAAATGTTCCTGCAGCACCAGCGTGCAGCGCTGCATCAGGTCCATGATCTCGTGCGTCTCATCCGTTTCAAGCTGGGCCAGCGCCATCACATGCCGATAGGGACAGACCATGATATGCCCGTTGCTGTACGGGAATTTGTTCATGATCACAAAAGCATGCCTGCCCCGGTACAGGACCAGCCGCTCCTCGTCTTCATCCCTGCTTTCGGGAAGACAAAAAACACAGCTGTCCGGCTTGGGGCCAAGGATGTACTCGATGCGCCAGGGCGTCCACAATTGTTTCATTTTCTTTTCCTCAATACACGGCTTGCGCTTCAAGGGCAAGTCCTGCCCTGAACGCCGCTCTTTTATTTAGGAAATACGCCTTCCTGCCGGGCCATGTCCAGCGCCAGACGACGCTGGCTGTCCGCATCCGGGGTCTCTCCGTCCAGCTTGCCGACCAGTACGGCCCGCAGGATGCGCCCGAACAGCGGTCCCGGCGCGATGCCCATGTCGCGCAGATCCCGGCCGTCGATATCCGGCTTTTCACGGCGCCACTGGGTGATGTAACGGGAAAGGTTCTTTTGCAGCCCGCTGTCTTCAACACCGGCCATGATGTAGAGCAGGAACTCCAGCGAGAACTTTTCCAGCAGCAGATACAGCTCGCTGATCCTGCCTGTTCCGGCCTCAAAGGCCTTTTGCCAGCGGGCCAGCTTGGGCTGCACATGCCGCATGGACTCCCGCTGCTGCAAGATCTCCTGCTTGCGTCCTTCGGGCAGCCCCAGGGCGGCGAAATTGGCGGAGACTTCGGCATAGTTCAGCCGGTGTCCCAGGGCCAGGAAGTAGATCAGCCAGTTCTCGACGCTCTCATCGAAATACAGCAGGCGGTACCAGTTGAGCATGGAACGTACCTGCTGCAGGATCTGGCGCTTGCTCGGCGTCAGGGTCAGGGAGGGCCCCAGAGCCCGCAACAGGCCCAGCCCATCCAGGCGCTCGAAACAGGCCGCGGGATCGTCTTCGTCACATATGTGGGTATATTCGTTGAAGATACGCTTTCCGGACAGTTTGTCCAGCATATGCAGGCTGAGCAGGTTCTTGATGAGCTTTTCCGCGCTGGGCCCGATATGGAAGCCATACCGCTGTTCAAAGCGCACCGCCCGCAGGCTGCGTGTGGGGTCTTCCACGAAACTCAGGGTGTGCAGCACGCGCAGCACGCCTTCCTTGATGTCACGCTGCCCGCCGAAAAAGTCTACCAGCTGCCCGTAGGGCGTGCAGTCCAGGCGGATGGCCAGGGCATTGATGGTGAAGTCGCGCCGGAACAGGTCCATCTTGATGGACGAAAGCTCCACCGTGGGCAGCGCCGCCGGGGATTCGTAATACTCCAGGCGCGCGGTGGCCACGTCGATGCGCTGTTCCAGGCCGTCTTCGTCATGGTAGATGACCATGGACGTCAAAAACTTGCGGTGTTCACGCACACGGCCGCCCAGTTCGGCGGCCAGGGCCCGGGCAAAGGCCACGCCTTCGCCCTCCACCACGAAATCCACGTCATGGTTGGGCCGGTCCAGCAAAAGGTCGCGCACGAAGCCGCCCACCACATAGACAGGCATGTTCAGCCGCTGCCCCAGACGGCCCGCCAGCTCCAGCAAATGGCGCACCCGTGCGGGCAGACGGTCACGCAGCAACTTGGCCACATTGCGCTCGCGCGAGTTGTTTTCCTGATAGTCCAGGACCTGACCGGGCTCGGAGGTCATGACGTTGATGAGGTCCGTGCGGGTCACAACCCCCACCACCAGATCCTTGTCCACGATGGGCACCAGACGCTGCCGGCCGCCCACGATGATGGACGAGATGTCCCGCAAAGGCGCATCCGGGGCCAGGCTCTTGATATTGCGACGCATGTAGTCGTCCACAGGCCGGTCGCCCAGCTTGTGGCTGGTGGCGCGGGAAGCCGTCTGGGCATCCAGGATGCCGATGCAGCGGCGTGTCCCGGGCTTGAAGACAGGCACGGCCTTGAGGCCGAAATGCATCATCAGGGTATCGGCCTCACGCATGCTGCGGTCCGACTCGATCCCCACCGCCGGGGACGACATGTAATCGCTGGCGGTCTTTTCCGGCCCTGCCTGCATGTGCAGATTGCGCACGATGGCGTCATGGACCTCGTTGAGGGTCAGGTTGCGGATGGAGGCCGACGCGGCATAGGCATGCCCGCCCCCGCCCAGCTCCGCACAGATGCGGCCCACATTGATGGCATCGCTGCGGCTGCGGGCCACCACCTGCACCCGGTCTTCCATGCGGCCCACGGCAAAAAGCACCGTGAACTTCTCCATCTCCATCAGCCGATGGGCCAGATAGGCAAAATCCCCCAGGTAGTGTTCCATGGAGGCCTCGGCGATGACCACCGGCTCATTGTTGATATGGTAGACGCGCGCCGATTCCAGCAAACTGTTGAGGGCCCGCACATGCAGGCTGGTCAGCTCATGGGCCGCCATCTCGTTGATGGCGTTGACATCCATGCCCTGGGTCAGCAGCCAGGCGGAACTTTCAAAATCCAGCGGCGTGGTGGAACTGTAGGTGAAAGAGCCCGTGTCCCCGTAGATGCCGAGCCCCAGCAGGGTGGCGTCCGCGGCTTCCAGCACGATCCCCCGTTGCCGCAGCTCCCGCACCAGCAGGGCCGTGACCGAGCCCACGGTCTCCACATGGCTCGTCTGGGCCGGGACATCCTCGGACGAGGCCGGATGATGGTCCCAGACCTCGACGGTCACCCCTTCCCTGTCCAGCAGGGTCGACACATGCCGGACACGCTCCCGCTGGCGCGTATCCACCAGCACGAGATGCGTGATCTCGTCCCAGGGGATGTCGGCACTTTCGGTCAGATGGTAGCGTTTGGCATCCAGCGAGGCCACGACCTTTTGCAGGCCGCGCTCCTGCGTCCCGGGGAACAGCAGCAGACTGCCGGGGTAGAGGAAGTGGGCAGCCAGCATGGCCGCAAAGGAATCGAAATCGGCATTGGCATGGCAGGTGACCAGGATCCGGGGAGAAGATGCGGACATTACGACTGACTCCGTGGATGGAACTGCCTGTGCAGGGCATGGAGGCGCTCGGCCTGCACATGGGTATAGATCTCGGTGGCGCTGATGTCGGCATGGCCCAGCAAAAGCTGTACGGCCCGCAGGTCAGCCCCGCCTTCCAGCAGGTGGGTGGCAAAGGAATGGCGGAAGGTGTGCGGCGAGATGGAGCGCCGTATGCCCGCCAGCAAGGCGTATTTCTTGACCATCTTCCAGACGTACTGGCGGCTCAGGCCCTTGCCGGAACGGTTGAGGAAAAGGTAGCGGCTCTGGGGTGAAAAGTCGTCACGCCAGAAGGACAACCACTGCTGCAACAGATCGAGCACCAGGGAATGGAGCGGCACGAGCCTGTCCTTGGCGCCCTTGCCCGACACCAGCACCAGCCCCCGCTGCATGTCCACATCCGCCACCAGCAGGTTGCAGACCTCCGAGACGCGCAGGCCCGCCGCATAGAGCATCTCCAGCAGGCAGCGGTCACGACGGCCGCATTTCTCGCGCATGTCCGGCAATTGCAGCAAGCGGTCCATCTCGGCCTTGCTCAGGACTTCCGGCAGATACTGGGGCAGACGCGGGCTTTCCAGCAGGCTGGCGGGATTGCTCTCCAGCAGGCCTTCTTCCACCGTGTACTCGAAAAAGCCGCGCAATGCCGACAAGCGCCGGGCCAGCGTGCGTCCCGCATTCTTCCGGGCTCGCAGCCAGGCCAGATACAGGAACAGGTCATGTTCATCGAGGCTGGTCTTGTCGCCGGCGTCCAGCTCGTCGAGGAAAAGAAAAAAATTTTCCAGATCCTGCCGGTATGAGACCACCGTACGCATGGAAAGGCCCCGCTGGGCCAGCAGGTATTCCCCCCAGGCCGGGATCTGTTTTTTCAGGATCTGCAGGGATCGCTCCGTCGCCTCAGGCAATACACTTTTTTCCGTCATGTCATCATGCTAGCTGCCTTGGACGGATTGGGCAAGATTTTTGACAGCATCCGGGCAAATGTCTACAAGGAGGCCATGACTGCACCGACCATCACCGTTTTTGTCTGTCTGGGTTCCAACACTCCCGATGCCGCCCATATGCTCTCCCTGGCCGTGGAGCGGCTGCGTGCCCTGCCCCGTGCCCGGGTGGATGCGCTCTCCGGCATCTACCTGACCGAGCCGCAGGACTATGCGGATCAGCCCTGGTTCCACAATCAGGTCGTCCGCATGGAGCTGGAGACCGACTGGACCCCGCAAAGCTTCGTCCGGGCCTTGCTGGCGGAGGAAAAGCAGCTGGGCAGACAGCGTAGCAGCGATCCGGCCCTGCGCTTCGGACCGCGCTGCATCGACATGGACCTGCTGCTCTTTGGGGACAGCCAGTGCGACGCGCCGGAAAGCATCGTCCCCCACCCGCGCATGTGCCAGCGCGCCTTCGTCCTCATCCCTCTTTGTGATGTGGGCGCCGCCTGCCGCATCCACGGACGTACCCCGGCGCAATGGCTGGCCGGGCTCGAGTATCGACAGGAAGGTCAGAGAATTTTTCAGTGACGCGCAAAAACTCTTATGCTATCCTGGGTTGCGATAAAGAATGAGACCCTGCTCTACGCAGGAGAAGGAGAGCGACCATATGTGGAAATGGCTTGTGCTGGGTCTGGCCGTTTACGTCCTGTACCGACTGTTTGCCAATGATTTTCTGAAGAAGAAAAAGGAAAACGCCGAAGACCAGGCCGCTGAAGTCGAGCGCAAGGTCGCTGCCGGCGAAATGGTCAAAGACCCTGAATGCGGCACCTATGTCTCCGTGGACGGTAATATCTCCGTGCGCGACGGCGACAAGGTCTACCGTTTCTGCAGCTACGAATGCCGCGACAAATTCCTGGAACGTCTCCAGGAAGGCGGCCGTGAGCTCCCGCCCCGCGACTGAGCGGCATTGTTCATCCCCATCGCAAAGCCCGTCAACGCACGGGCTTTTTCGTTGGACGGACAGCGGGGCCCCACGCCCGCGGGAAAGCCCCCCCGGGGAGGGACGCCCGTTCCTCTTCCCTGCACGATGCCTCCCGGCAATCATAAAATCGTCGTTTCCGACGCTCCCTTCCCTGTCGTCCATGCGGCGGCAGGTCCCCAGATATGGACTGCCCGGAGCCCCGTGACCGGGCCCTGGGCAGTTCCCCTTCAATCCGTGATGGGGAGATGCCAGTGCGGCTCCCCGCCCAGCGGATGGACATGCTCATGGCTATGCCGGACGTCTGGCGCGCAGCTCAGCAGGCGTCCTTCCCGGATCGTCCAGTACTCCCCGCAGACACGGGAAAGAAAATCCCAGTCATGGGAAATGACCATCCGGGCCGTGGGCAGGTCGCACAAAATGTCGATGAGCCGCTGCCGGGCCTCCTGGTCCAGATCATTGGTGGGCTCGTCCAGCAACAGGGCCTCCGGTTCCATGGCCAGTACCGTGGCCAGCGCCACCAGTCTCCTTTCCCCTCCCGACAGATGGTGCGTGAGGCGCTGCTCGAAACCGGCCAGGCCCAGACGCCGCAGTGTGGCCCGGGCCTGTTCCGCGGCTTCCGCCGCCGAAAGGCCCAGATTGAGCGGCCCGAAGGCCACATCCTCCAGGACCGTGGGGAAAAAGAGCTGATCCTCGGCATGCTGGAGCACAAAGCCCACCTTGCAGCGCAGGGCATGGAAGTCCTTTTCATCATCCAGGGCCTTTCCGTGGAAGCGTACCAGCCCCTTGCCGGGACGCACCAGCCCGGTGATGCAGCGGAACAGGGTCGTTTTGCCGCTGCCGTTGGGCCCGTAAAGACCCGCCCGCTGACCGGCGGCCAGCGTGAATGAGACATCATGCAGGACAGGACGCTGCCCGCGCGTGCCTGAATAGGTCACATCCACCTTTTCCAGACTGAAAATACTTTCCTCAGCGTTTACCGATCGGCCCACAGGATGCTCCCTCCTGCTTCTGTCCACAGGATGCAGGCCAGACAGGATGCCGTGGCCAGCGCAAAACAGATATCCACCGGACGCAGACAAAAGCTGTCCAGCGAATGAAAACGTCCCGAAAAACCGCGCAGGCGCATGGCTTCATGCGTACGCTGGGCACGCTCATGGCTGCGCACCAGCAGCAGCCCCAGCAAGGAGGCCACTGTCCGGTAGGTATGCAGGTCCGTACGCGGCCGGAACCCGCGCAGGCGGGCCGCCGTCACCAGATTCTCCCATTCCGCGGCCAGCAGATGGATATAGCGGCCGGTGAACAGGAACAGGAAGACGAGCTTGTCGGGACAGCCCAGACGCTCCAGGGCATGGCCCAGCGTCGCGGCGGGCAAGGTGGCCACCAGGGACAGGAAAACACAGGCAATGGCATTGGACTTGAGTGTCACCAGCAGGGAAAGGTACAGGCCTTCCCTGCTGACCTGGATGAAATGCCACTGCCAGACCACTGTCCCGGGCGTCGTCCAGGGCGTGACCAGCCACAGGAACAGGATGAACATGTTCACTGCCGCCAGGCGCCGCCACAGGGGCCGCAGGGGAGCCCGTGCCAGGCCCAGCAGGACGCAGCCCAGCCCCAGGCCCAGGCAGCAGGCCGTCACCTGCCGCAGCAGGGCCAGGGCCACGGCCAGCAGCACGGCCAGCAGCACGCGCATGCGCGGATCGATCTGCCGGATGAAGGAATCCCGGACAAAAGGCTGGTCAAACATCGGATCATGCTAGGGCCGGCGCCGGGAAAAGTACAGTCCGATGCCCACCAGGCCCATGATCCAGCCCAGACCGCCCACGATGTCCCGCAGGCCGGGCTCCGCTTCGCTGCTGGCGGCAAGGGCACGCCGCACAGGGGCCAGATGCCGGTCCAGCGCCGCATCGACGATCGCTTCCACATCCTTGCGGCTCAGGGTCGCCGTCACGCCGGCCGGAGCAGCCGCTCCGCTCCCGCCATCCGCGGCCGGTCCGGTTGAAGGGGCCCCTGTCCCGTCTTCCGCCACCGGCACCGTCGTCCCCGTCCCGGCAGCAGGCAGCAGACTGGAAAATTCAGCAGCATCCATCTGCCACTCGTTCTGATGCCCTTCCCCGGCCAGGATGCGGATACGCAATCCGTGCCCCTGGCGAACGACTGCGGGGACCGGGAAGGCGAACGCCCCTTGCCCGTCCGTCCTGCCCTGCAGCAGTTCCCTGCCGGTCTGCGCGTCAAAGACGATGACCGTCCCCTGCCGTACCGGCGAATCCCGGCGGAAAGAGCATTCCACCCGCACGGTCTCCCCTTCCAGCCAGGCGAAGATATTGACCCGGTGCGCCTGCGCGGCCCCGGCAAACACGAGGAGCAGCATCAGGCACAGGCCCCCCGCACAGATCCTTGTAAGAGAGCTCATGCATCCTCCTGTCCGTTATCCGGCTGCACCGGGGCCATGCCCAGCAGCTCCGGGCGCACGCGCATGATGAAGGAGACCGTGAACATGGTGACCAGCCCCTCTGCCAGCATGACCGGCAGGTGCGCCAGCAGCAAAAGCTGTGCCGCCAGCCAAAAGCCCTCGTCCGTAAATGCCAGCGCCAGCGCCGTCAGCACGGCGGCCAGGGCCACCCCCAGGGCTCCGCCCATAAAGGCGCCCGCGCGCGCGCCTCCCATGCCGGGGCACAGACGGCAGACGGCCCGGAAGACATACCAGGAAGCCACAGCGGCAAAGCCCATGGTAAAGGTATTGACCCCCAGCACCGTGATGCCGCCGAACTGGAACAGCAGGGCCTGGAGCAGCAGGGCCACGAGGATGGACGGAAAGGCCGCCCAGCCCAGCAGGACACCCACGAGTCCGTTGAGCACCAGATGGGCACTGGCCAGGCCCACCGGCACATGGATGAGCGAAGCCACGAAAAAAGCAGCCGACAGGATCCCCACGGTCACCAGACGGTCATACTCCAGCCTGCGCAGGCCCTGTGCCGTCCCCGCCAGGGCCAGGACAGCGCCGCCCCCCAGGACAGCCGGAGAAAGAACACCTTCCGCGATGTGCATCGTTTTTCCTTCACGGCAGCGGACAGACCCGCTGCCGTGCTGACATCAGTTTGCGCCTACTTTTTCAGCGGCGCCGTAAAATCCATCCAGATCACCGCACCCAGCTCCACGTCTTTGGGCGAGCCCTGGTGATCCATTTTTTCCTCGGCCGTGTTCAGGGCGGCAAAGCCCCACCAGCCCGCCCAGGGGACACTGTATGTGAAGACGCCCTCCTCGTCAGCCTTGATCACCTGGGTCGTGAAATGGGCATTGGGGACCGCATACGCGGCATCACGATTGTAGTATTCCACTTCCACCACGGCACCGGGCACGGGCTTGCCGTCCAGCAGCACGCACCCCTGGAAGACATTGCCGCTGTAATTGGCAAAAGGACGGGTCAGAGGAACGATCTCCGTCTTCAGCCCCAGAGGGACATCCCATCCTTCTTCCTCGCCGAAGGCCGCCACCACGGTCTTGGTATAGTGGATGATGAAGCAGTCTTCCGCAGGCTCAAAATAAGGGGCAGGCTCCATGGCGAACTGGTACACGCCGGGCCGCTTGATGCTATATCCCGCCCGCCAGGCCTGATGCCCGATGATGGAAACCGGCTTGAGCGAGGATGCAAGATCTTCCGTCTTGCCGTCCACCGTGACAGTCAGGGCCTTGGGACGCTGCATGTCCATGCCCTGCATCTCCATGGGATGCGAGAACGAAACATCCAGCGTCAGGGATGCGTCCTTTTTTTCCATCACCGTCGAGGTGGACGGGATGATCATGCCAAAATGGGCCTCAGCCTGACCAGTGAGGCAGATGAGCAGGGCAAATGCCGTGCACGCTGTCTTCCACATGCTGCTTTCTCCTTGGAGTTCGTGTACTGGGGGAGGATCCCCCGTCTGCTGTTGTCCAGGTGTCCACGAGTAACACGATTTTCAAAAAAATAGCAACACAAAAAGTCAGCCATGCGACCGCGCAGTTTTTGCGACACGAGGTCCATCCGCTCAAACTGTTTCCCCGGTGCCGTGCTGATCCGCAGCCACCGTTGCAAAAGGCGAAGGTGTACCGACGGGCTGCCGCAGTCTTGCACTGTGGCGCAGGAAGCGGCGGATCAGGCCTGGAGGCGCCGCAACGTCTGCCTGCCCGCCGCCGCGCCATCCGCCCCCTGAGGCAACGACCGCCATGACCTGAGGGGTATCGAGGATGGGGGCAGGGAGAGCGGTCGCCCCGTGTCGGTGCCACCCGACACCCCAGCCCTCCTGTTTCCGCTCACCAGCCATCAGGACAGAGGCGGGAAAGCCGCGCTTTTCCCCCGCAAAACGGTGTGCATCCCCCCAGACGGGCATCCGCTCTCCTCTGCCCGCCGTGCTTTCCTTACATCTTCCCCCCACAGCCAAAGCTCCCCGGCCTGTACCGGGGACAACCAGGGACCCCACCGGCAAAATTGCGGAAGGGAAGTCCTGCCGCTGGGGGATCGGGCAGGCAGACGCGCCGTGCGGAGGCGCGCCAT
>NZ_JBNPNC010000059.1:0-13168 GCF_050314315.1 Desulfovibrio sp. SGI.102
GACAGATTGTTTTCAAGAAACGTGCAGAGGTGATCTCATGATTGCGATGGGGGACAACGTGAAGCAAAATCAGATGCTCGTGGACATTTTGGAAAGATGCGTCATGCAGCTTGGCATCCTCGTAGCTCAGGGGCAAAAGGGCGGCCCTTTGACGATGCAGGAATATGTTCAGACGCAATTGGATATTTGGCAGGTCATAGAAAAGATGCATGTAACACACCAGGAACACAGATCATCGTCTGGATGGGAAGAAAAGCCGCACATGGGGCGGCCATGCCGTTTGCTGCGCGCTGCAAGCGGGCGGCACAGACGGCGCCTGCTGCGGAAAGTACCGTGCATCCCGGTATCCGGTTAGGGAGAAGGGCAGGATTCGCAGGATATTCCGGCCAGCGCGGGCTGACGAAGCCGAAGAAAAAAGCTATGCTGTTCCAAAACTCCGGGAGCAGAATGTGCGTTGACCGTCTTGGAGTGCCGGGAATGTTCCGGAGCTGCGTATCCGCTTCCCGCGCGAACATTTTGAGCAAGGTTGGATACTATGTTTGAATCGGCAGCCCTTGGCAGAGCATGCAGTAACAAAGAATTTGAAGAAAAAGCCCCCCAGCTGCGCATGCGTCTTTTCAATGCTCAGTTGCAATGCATCGAGCGCAAGATCCCCGTCCTGATCACGGTGGCCGGCCTGGTCGGTTCCGGACGCGGCGCCATCATCAACCTTTTGTCGGAATGGATGGACAGCAAGCATGTGCAAAACCATGTTTTCTGGCTGGTGACCGACGAAGAGAAGGCCCGTCCCTGGCCCTGGCGCTTCTGGCGGCAGCTTCCTGCTGCCGGACAGACGGCGGTCTTTTATGACGGCTGGTATGGTGAGGCCATGCGGCAGCGCTGCTGCAAGGATGTGGGAGAAAACGAATTCACCGCCAGCATGCATCGCTGGCAGGCCCTGGAATCCGGGCTGGCGGAATCCGGGATGGCCATTATCAAGCTCTGGCTCCATCTCAACAAAAAGGACCATGCCCGCGCGCTCAAGGAGCGTCAGGAGAACCGGGCCCTGGTGCATTTTTCGCCATCCGACAAGAAGATCGCCGCGGATTACGATGGTATGGTCAGTGCCGCGTCCCGGGCCATCATGCTGACAGACCGCGACAATGCGCCCTGGAGCATCATCGACGCCGCGGATCCCAATTTCCGCAACCTGTCCGTGGTGAAAGCCATCATCGCGGGCATCGAGCGGACCATCGCCGCCCACGATGCCCGTGCCGCCCGCCTCAAAGTGCTGGAATCCGTGCCCGAAGTGGAAGAGGACGCCCGTGAGTCCCTGGTCTCCACCCTGGATGCCATCGACCTTTCCAGCGTGCAGGCTCCCGAACATTACCAGAAGGAACTGAAACGCCTACAGAAGGAGATCTATCAGCTTTCGTTCCGGGCGTACAAAAAAGGCATCTCGTCCACACTCATCTTTGAAGGCTGGGATGCCGCCGGCAAGGGGGGAGCCATCCGGCGCCTCACTGCCGGGACAGATGCCCGCATCACGCGTGTCATCCCCATTAGCGCCCCTTCGGATGAAGAGCTGGCGCACCATTACCTGTGGCGTTTCTGGCGGCACATCCCCCGTGCCGGTTTCATCACCATCTATGACCGCTCCTGGTACGGCCGTGTCCTTGTGGAACGGGTGGAAAAGCTGACCCCCAAGGAAGACTGGGCCCGCGCCTATGCCGAGATCAATCATTTTGAGCATCAGCTGACCAACAACGGCAACATATTGCTCAAATTCTGGCTGCACATCTCGCCGGAGGAACAGCTGCGACGCTTTCGGGAGCGTGAGGCCATCCCGTGGAAGCGCTACAAGATCACCGATGAAGACTGGCGTAACCGTGATAAGTGGCCCGAGTACGCCCGCGCCGCGGACGAGATGTTCCTGCGTACCAGCACGGACGATGCCCCCTGGCATGTGGTCCCCGCGGAGAACAAGAAGTATGCCCGCCTGATGGTCCTGCGCATTTACAGGGATGCCCTGAAGCGCGCCCTGCGCTGACAGGATCCCTGCAGCAGAGCCCAGGCATGGAAAAGAGCCGGAGAGCTTCTCTGGCTCTTTTTTTATGCCCGGCCGGGGACCTGCGTGCAGGACAGGACGCGACGGGAGGATACAGATTCCAGGCTCTTGCGGAAGAGCCTGGTCTGCGGCCATTTCAGGAGAGGAACGGGATGGAGCGAGGCGCATAAGGAAAGCCCGAAGGCTTTTGTACACCGCTGTGCACCGCCGCAAGTGGAGCGGAATTGTCACCGGGCGCTCACAGCGTTGACGAATGGACGGGACAGTCTGAAAGCACATCCGGGCAGGAAGCAGACCGGCGGCAAGATGCTGCCTTTTGTCCCTCCTTACTCAGTCCTGTCCGGCACCCAGCCCCTTTCAGGGAGGTGGCGCATGATTCCCTCATTTTGTCCAGTCAGTTGCAGCCGTTGTGGTCGTTCGTTCATTCCCCAGTGCCAGAAGGAACGGCGCATGAATCGGGAAAAATCGTCTGTCAGAATCCCCCGAACCACCCGGACGGCAGAATCCCGGGCACAGACGAACGTGGAGGCGCGTTCTTCCAGAGCCGTGGAGCCGGTACGCGTACCTGTACAGCTTGTGGAATCCCGCTGGCAGGACATGCTTGACCAGGGGATGCTGGCTACCTGCCCGCGCATGCACCTGACGGCATCGCGTCTTCCCTGTGGCGAGCGTTCCGAATGCTTTGGTCTTTCCCGCTGTCAGTTCGTCCCCCAGAACATGAACCGTCCTTTGCGACGTACCTTCTTCTGATATGTTTGGAAGCAACCTGTCCCAGCCGGAATTTACGCGTGTTTCTGTGGAGAAGATGATGGCAGGCAGTCCGGATATCCCGCCCCTGTGCCGTGCCTGTCCGGATTATGAACGCCAGTGCATCATTTGCGGGCATGGGCCCGTGGTCGATTTTTATACTGTGGACGGCTGTTTTGTAGACAGTTCCGACATGTGCGGCGTCTGCACCTTCGGACGGCAGGAATGCCGCGATCCCAGCCGCTGGTGAGCCGGTAGCTGCTTTCATCTGACTGAAAACAAAAGGCATCCTTTCCTCCGTGGAAGGATGCCTTTTGTCGTTGGAGGGGGCAGGGGATGCTGCCGAATCGTCACATTCCCTCTTGCAAACGGTGACGGAAAGTCGGCCTTTCATCACGGACGCGTCACCGTTTCGCCATGCGTTTTGCCCATTGTGAGCCAGTCAACTTCAACGGGAGCATTCGCATGATCCACATCAGCAATCTCAATAAAACGTTCGGCAGCAGCAAAGGCCTTTCTCACATCAACCTGCATGTGGCCCCGGGAGAGATGGTGGCCCTCATCGGCTCTTCCGGTTCCGGCAAATCCACGCTCATGCGTCACATCTGCGGTCTGACCGCCGCAGACAAGGGCGAGAGCCTGGTGCGGGTCGATAACGAGATCGTGCAGAAGAACGGCTGTATCAGCCGGGACATCCGCCGCATCCGCGCCGGTATCGACATGATCTTCCAGCAGTTCAACCTAGTGGAGCGTATGAGCGTGGCCCGCAACGTCATGCTGGGGGCTTTGGCCCGCACTAGTCTGTGGCGCAGCCTGACCGGTGCTTTCCACACGGATGACAGGGAGCTTGCCCTTCGGGCCCTGGCCCGCGTGGGAATCGGGGAAAAGGCCTGGCAGCGCACCGGTACCCTTTCCGGCGGGCAGCAGCAGCGTGCCGCCATCGCCCGTGCTCTGGTGCAGCGTGCCCGCGTGCTGCTGGCTGACGAGCCCATCGCCTCGCTGGACCCTGAATCGGCCCGCAATGTCATGCAGACCCTGCGCGACCTCAACCAGAAGGATGGCCTCACCGTTGTGGTGACCCTGCACCAGGTGGATTACGCCATGCGCTTCTGCCCCCGTACCGTGGCCCTGAAAAAGGGCGAGATCGTTTACGACGGTCCTACGGAACGTCTGACGCCCCAGTTCCTGGCGGAACTGTACGGCGCTGAAAGCGACGAGCTTTTTGCCGCCAAGACCAGCGCCGCCCAAGAAGCGGTGACGCTGCCCGGCAGCCCTGTCCGCGAGACGTCCCGCGCTGCCTAGATCCCATCCCGAACCCTTTGCCTCACCACTTTATCCAAGGAGAAAATACATGTTTTCCCGTCTTCTTTCCGGCCTGCTGGTCTCTGCCATGCTGCTGGGCAGCGCGCTGACCGCCCAGGCGCAGCAGACCCTCAATTTCGGCATCATCTCCACCGAGGCCAGCCAGAACCTCAAGGTGCTTTGGGATCCTTTCCTCAAGGATATGAGCAAGGCCCTCGGCATGGAAGTCAAAGCCTTCTTTGCCAGTGACTATGCCGGTGTCATCGAAGGCATGCGCTTCAAGAAAGTCGACCTGAGCTGGATCGGCAACAAGGGAGCCATGGTGATGGTGGACCGCGCCAATGGCAAGGTCTTTGCCCAGACTACCGCTCCCGACGGCAGCAAGGGCTACTACTCCTGCCTGATCGTCAACAAGAAGAGCCCGCTCCAGAACCTCGACGACATGTTTGCCCAGGCCTCCAAGCTGAGCTTCAGCAATGGCGACCCCAACTCCACCTCCGGATTCCTAGTGCCCGGCTATTATGTCTTTGCCAAAAACGGCAAGGATCCCCAGAAGATCTTCGCCCGTACCGTATCGGCCAACCACGAGGCCAATGCGCTCTCTGTAGCCAACAATACCGTGGACGTGGCGACCTGCAATAATGAAGGTCTGGCCCGTCTGGCCATCACCGCACCCGAAAAGGCCAAGGAACTGCGCGTGATCTGGAAATCTCCCCTGATCCCCAGCGATCCCCTGGTCTGGCGCAAGGACCTGCCCGAAGTGACCAAGAAAAAGATCACGGATTTCATCTTCAGCTACGGCGTGAAGGGCGAGAACGTGGAGCAGGCCCGCAAGATCCTGACCGCCCTGCAGTGGGGCCCCTTCATCAAGTCCGACAACAGCCAGCTGATCCCGCTGCGCCAGCTGGAGCTGTTCCGCGCCAAGACGGTGCTGGAAGGCAACAAGGATATGGATGCCAAGGAAAAGGCCGCCAAGATCGCCGAGATCGAGCGTAAGCTGGCCGAACTCGGCAAATAGCGGGGACAGGGCACAAGGAACGCATCGTTATGGAAGCTGAAATGAAAATGGCCCTGCAGCCGCCGCGCGATCTGCGCGCCGAGACCTGCCGCCTGGTCATCTGGGGCCTTGTTCTGGCATGCTGGCCTGGGCCTGGCGCGGCGCCGAGATGAAGCCCATGGCGCTGGTGGAGCAGGGCGGCAACATCCTTACCCTGATAGCCGATTTCTTCCCGCCGGACTTTACGGACTGGCGCATGTATGTGGAAGAAATGATCGTCACCCTACATGTGGCGATCTGGGGCACCTTGCTGGCGGTCATCTGCGCGGTGCCGCTGGGCATCATGTCTTCCGAGAATATCGCTCCCTGGTGGATCTGCCAGCCGGTGCGCCGCCTCATGGATGCGGCCCGCGCCATCAACGAGATGGTCTTCGCCATGATGTTCGTGGTCGCCGTGGGCCTTGGCCCCTTTGCCGGTGTGCTGGCCCTTTGGGTGCACACCACGGGCACGCTGGCCAAGCTCTTTTCCGAGGCGGTGGAGGCCATCGAGGTCTCGCCGGTGGAAGGCGTCCGCTCTACCGGGGCCAGCTTTCTGGAAGAGATCATCTTCGGGGTCATCCCGCAGGTGTTCCCCCTCTGGATATCCTACTCGCTGTACCGCTTCGAGGCCAATGTGCGCTCTGCCACGGTGGTGGGCATGGTCGGTGCCGGCGGTATAGGCATGGTGCTGTGGGAACTGTTCCGCAGCTTCAACTTCCAGCAGACGTGCGCGGTCATGGCCATCATCGTGCTGGTGGTGACCCTGTTCGACCTGCTTTCCCAGCGTCTGCGCAAAATGGTGCTGTAAGATGGCCGCCCGTTACGCTCTCTACTACGCCCCCCACAAGGACGAGCCCCTGTACCGTCTGATGGCTCCTCTGTTCGGCCGGGACTGCCGGGACGGCAGCCGCCTGCCGGGCGGCCCCGTGGCTCCTGCGGGGGTGGAACATGGTCTTTGGACATCCCTAGCAAAAACGCCGGCCCATTACGGTCTGCATGCCACGCTCAAGGCGCCTTTTGAGCTGCGCTCCACCTCGGAGGGCATGCTGGCCGCCCTGAAGAATGCCTGCCGGAAGGTGGCGGAGCGTCATGCCTCCTGGCTGACGGCGCCGCTGGGTTTGCAGCGGCTGCCCGTCCACTCCGGTGAGCGCCAGGCCTCCTTTCTGGCCCTGGTCCCCCGGCAGGGGGATAGCGCGTCGGAATCGGCCATGGCCGCTCTGGAGCGGGATTGCGTGACGGAACTGGACCGTTTCCGGGCCCCTCTCGACCAGAGGGACGTGGAACGGCGGGAGCCTTTGAGTCTTGATGAGCGGCGCAATCTCCTGCGCTGGGGCTATCACCATGTACTGGATCTGTTCCGTTTCTACATCACCCTGACGGGTCCCCTGCCTCATGAGGGGGCGGAGCAGGTGGAAGCAGCCCTGAACCAGTATCTGGAACCGGTGATCGACAAGCCCCTGGCCATGGATTCTGTGTGTCTTTTTTGCCAGGCGGACCGGGCATTGCCTTTCCGCCTGACGACCCGCTTCGCTTTGGCGCGGACCGGGAATGCCTAACATAATGACTATTGGAAGTATCATGAACATGAGTTTGCGGCAGGAACGCATGCGCCTGCTGGCGCTTGCCCCGGAGACCAGCCTTGATGAGGCCCTGTCCGGGATCAGCCTGCCTGGCTACCGCATCGTGCGCGGGCCCGAAACGGGGCTCGTGATGGCCCGGGGACGCGTCGGCAATGTCGGCGATGTCTTCAACGTAGGGGAAGTGCTGGTCACCCGTTGTGTCGTCCAGCTGGAAGAAAAGACGCTTGGCCATGCCTGGATCATGGGGGAATCCCCCCGCCATGCGGAACTGGCGGCCCTGTGCGATGCCCTGTGGCAGCAGGAAAGCTACGCGGCGTTGCTGGACGAAAAGCTGCGGCCCTGCCTGGAACAGGCCATAGACGAAAAAAGAAAGGCTGCCGCCCGCGATGCGGCAGGTACGAAAGTCAACTTTTTCACCTTTGTCCGCGGAGAAGACCAGTGAGCGATCAGCAATGTTCCCGCCTGTCCTGGGCAGATCCTGTGGGACAGGCACAGCAGGTGTTCCGTCTGGCCCTTACCGCGTTGTCCCGGCCTGCCCAGACGCATGCTTTCGTGCCCTGCCCGGCGGATACCGCTGCGGATGAACTGCCTGCCGGGCTGAGCCCGGAACTGGCGGCCCTGGCCCTTTCGCTGTGCGATAACGAGACCACGGTCTGGCTGGCACCCGGACTGGATACGGAAGACGTCAGAGCCTGGTTCCGTTTCCACTGCGGCACGGTCCTGGTGGCCGAACCTGCCCAGGCCGCATTCGCCTTCGTCCCCGGTACGGAAGCGCTGCCTGATCTGCGTTGCTTCCATCAGGGAGAGGCTGAATACCCGGATCGTTCCACGACCATCTGCCTTGGCGGAGTAGAGGAGGGGAAAACGGCCGGCATCACCGCTTCCGATCCCGGCATCGTGGGCAGCTGCACCTTTGCCTGCCGTATGCCGGAAGATTTTCTGGCCCAGTGGCAGAGCAACCATGAGCAATTCCCGCTGGGTGTGGACATGCTGCTTTGCGGGCCGGGTTGCCTGACCGGTCTGCCCCGTACGACCTGCCTGATCCCTGCCGCAGACGAGGTGTCCAAATGTATGTAGCTGTAAAAGGTGGCGAAAAAGCCATTGCCGCGGCACATGCCCTGCTTGCCCGGGAGCGGCGGGGCGATGTGCAGATTCCTAAAGTAACACTTGAACAATTGGCAGGGCAGCTCAAGCTGGCCGTGGACCGCATCATGGCCGAGGGCTCCCTGTACAGCCCCGAACTTGCCGCACTGCCTTCAAGCAGGCCCAGGGCGACGCCGTGGAAGCCATCTTCCTGCTGCGCGCCTATCGCACGACCCTGCCCCGTTTCGGTGTTTCCGAGCCCATGGATACTTCCCGCATGCGGGTGGAGCGGCGCATCTCCGCCACCTGGAAGGATCTGCCCGGCGGACAGATCCTGGGATCCACCTTTGACTATACGCACCGCCTGCTGGATCGCGGTCTGGCCGTGCCCGGGACAGCTCCCCGGGACGTGGAGCCCGAAAGGACGGCGGAAGATCTGGCGATGATGGCGGCCGATGCGCAGGCCCTGCTGCAGGAACCGCTGCCCAGAGCCATGGACGCTCTTGGGCGCGAAGGCCTGATGGAATCCGTGGCCCCTTCGCATGAAGGCAATGATTGCCCGGACATCACCCGCCAGCCGCTGGAGCTGCCGGCCGACGGTTCCGGGGACCGGGCCGTGCGCCTGCAATCCATGGCCCGTGCCGATGAAGGCTTTTTGCTGGGCATGGCCTATTCCACCCAGCGCGGTTACGGCGCTGTCCACCCCTTCACCGGGGAATTGCGCCGCGGTTTCGTGGAGCTGACCGTCATCCCGGAAGAGCTGGGCTTTGCCATCACCCTGGGCGAAGTGGAGCTCACCGAATGCGACATGGTCAGCCGGTACACCGGCCGTGCCCTCGATCCCTGCTTCACCCGCGGTTACGGGCTCGTCTTCGGCAACAACGAGCGTAAGGCCCTGTCCATGTCCATCGTGGACCGCGCCCTGCGTGCCCGGGAATTGCAGGAAGACCAGATCGGTCCTGCTCAGAACCCCGAATTCGTGCTCATGCATGGAGATAACGTGGATGCGTCCGGTTTCGTGCAGCACATCAAACTGCCGCACTATGTGGACTTTCAGGCGGAACTTTCCCTGATCCGCCAGCTGCGGGAACGTAAGCACGCGGAAGAGCAGGCTGCTGCCGCATCCGAAAAACATGCGGAGGCCAGCCATGCCTGAGAACCTGACGACCACGCCTGCGGCCTCCGGGCTGGAAGGCTACAACTTTGCCTATCTCGATGAAGGCACCAAGCGCATGGTGCGCCGGGCCCTGCTCAAGGCAGTGGCCATCCCCGGCTACCAGGTGCCTTTTGCCAGCCGTGAGATGCCCATGCCCTACGGCTGGGGGACGGGCGGCATCCAGGTCACGGCCAGCATCATCGGCCGGGACGACGTGCTCAAGGTCATCGACCAGGGCTCGGACGATACGACCAATGCCGTTTCCATCCGTCGTTTCTTCGAACGTACCGCGGCCGTGACCACGACCACCCACACGGGAGAAGCCAGCATCATGAGCCCGTCGCCCATCCCGCGTTTCGACAATCCCAAGATGCACCAGTGCCCGGCGCTGCAGCTTTTCGGTGCCGGCCGGGAAAAGCGCATCTACGCCATCCCGCCCTATACGGATGTGGTCAGTCTCGACTTTGAGGATTACCCCTTCACGCCCCAGAGCTGGGATCAGTGCTGCGCCATCTGCGGCGCCACAGACACCTATCTGGACGAGATCGTCATGGATGACGCCGGGACGCGCATGTTCGTCTGTTCCGATACCGACAATTGTGCCCGGTGCGTGGCCGGGCAGGGCGGGGCCGGGCAGGGCGGCACTGCCGCTCCCAGGGAGGAGAAATAGCCGTGAGCCTCTTGGATACCAATCTTGATCCCGTCCTTTCCGCCCGCCAGCTGACGCGGCGTTACGGCAGCCGCATCGGCTACAAGGACGTTTCGCTGGATCTGTGGCCCGGGGAAGTC
The DNA here is from genome assembly GCF_050314315.1 of Desulfovibrio sp. SGI.102. NCBI lineage: Bacteria > Pseudomonadati > Thermodesulfobacteriota > Desulfovibrionia > Desulfovibrionales > Desulfovibrionaceae > Desulfovibrio > Desulfovibrio sp. SGI.102. The sequence continues at coordinate 9,741 of NZ_JBNPNC010000059.1, forward strand.
CTCGGCATCGTGGGCGAATCCGGCTCCGGCAAGAGCACGCTGCTGAACATGCTTTCCGGCCGTCTGGAACCTTCCGCCGGGTATGTCCACTACACGGCAGCTGACGGCAAGGTACTGGATATCCACAGCCTGGATGAAGCCCAGCGCCGCCGTCTGCTGCGTACCGAACTGGGCTTCGTCCACCAGCATCCCCGCGACGGCCTGCGCATGTCGGTCAGCGCCGGCGCCAATATCGGCGAGCGGCTCATGGCCAACGGGGCCCGGCATTACGGGAACCTGCGGGCCACGGCTCTGGACTGGCTGGAACGGGTGGAGATCCCCGTGCAGCGTGTGGACGATACGCCGTCCCAGTATTCCGGCGGCATGCAGCAGCGTCTGCAGATCGCCCGCAATCTGGTGACCACGCCGCGCCTCGTCTTCATGGACGAACCTACCGGCGGTCTGGACGTGTCTGTCCAGGCCCGCCTGCTGGACCTGCTGCGCCATCTGGTGCGCGACATGGGGCTGGCCGTGGTGCTCGTGACCCACGATCTGGCGGTGGCCCGGCTGCTCTCGCACCGTCTGATCGTCATGTACCACGGTGAAGTGGCGGAGACCGGTCTGACGGATCAGGTGCTGGACGATCCGCAGCACCCCTATTCCCAGTTGCTGGTCTCTTCCATCCTGCAGTGCTGACAAGGAGCGTTCACATGCATCAGTTCAACCATCCTGCCGGCGACGCTCCTGTGGTGGAGGTGCGTCACCTGTGCAAAACCTTTGTCCTGCACCAGCAGGGCGGTATCCGCATCCAAGCGCTGCAGGACGTCAATTTTGACGTGCGTGCCGGAGAATGTGTGGCCCTGCACGGGCCTTCCGGGGTCGGGAAGTCGACCCTGCTCAAGACCCTGTACGGTAACTATCTGCCCAGTTCCGGGCAGGTGATCGTCCGCTGCGAAGACTGCGAGACGGATATGGCCACGGCCTCCACGCGTGCCATCAGCCGTGTACGCCGGGAATGCATCGGTTATGTCAGCCAGTTCCTCCGCGTCATCCCGCGTGTGAGTGCCCTGGATCTGGTGGCCGAACCTCTGCTGGACGCCGGTGAAGACCGTGAGACGGCCCTTGATGCCGCGCAAAAGATGCTGACCCGCCTCAACCTGCCCGAGCGCCTCTGGCATGTAGCCCCGGCTACGTTTTCCGGCGGGGAACAGCAGCGTGTGAACATCGCGCGCGGGCTCATCCGGCCCATGCCTCTGCTGTTACTGGACGAACCCACCGCCTCTCTGGACGGCATCAACCGGCAGGTGGTCATCGACCTCATCCATGAGGCCAGGCAGCGGGGCAGTGCCATCGTAGGCATCTTCCATGATGATGTGGCCCGCAATGCCGTGGCGGACAGGATCGTCCCCATGGACAGGCCGTAACCTCGCCGATCCGCAAGAACAAACGATCACAGAAGCATAATCGGAGATCATCCATGAAAGAATATGTGTTGCGTAACGCCCGGGTGGTGACGCCCACCACCGTGATGCATGGTCATGTGCTGGTGCGTGACGGCCTGGTTGCCGATGTGGACGAAGGCGACATCCAGCCCACTGCCGCCCTGGAATGCATCGACTGCGAAGGTGACTATCTGCTGCCCGATTTTGTGGAACTGCACACCGACAATCTGGAAAAGCATCTGGTGCCCCGTCCCAAAGTTGTCTGGCCGCAGGCGGAACCCGCCTTTTTCGCCCATGATGCCCAGATCGTGGCGGCCGGTATCACGACCGTGTTCGATGCCCTGTCCGTGGGCGAATACCACGACAAGGGGCGCATCGCCATGCTGGGCCGCGGTGTGGATGCCCTGAACCATTGCCGCCAGTCGGGCATGCTGCGTGCCGACCATCTGCTGCATCTGCGCTGTGAAGTGGCCGATCCCCGCATGCGTGACCTGTTCTTCCCCCTGTCGGACACGCCCTGCCTGAAGCTGGTCTCCCTGATGGACCATACGCCCGGGCAGCGCCAGTGGCGTGATACCACGGCCTACCGGACCTATTACAGCAATATCAAGTCCTGGACCGATGAAGAGTTCACGGCCATGATGCACGAGCTGGAAGAGGTGCGGGACAGCTGCGCCAATGATAACGCCGCCTCGGTCATGGAATTTTGCCGTCAGCGCCATCTGCCCATGGCCAGCCATGACGATACGCTGGTGGAACATGTGGAGGAAGCCCTGAGCAACGGCATCTCCATCAGCGAGTTCCCCACTACCACGGAGGCTGCCTGCTGCGCCTCGGAAAACGGGATGCTGGTCATGATGGGGGCCCCCAATGTCGTGCGCGGCGGGTCCCATTCCGGCAATGCCTCGGCTCTGGACGTGGCCAAAGAAGGGCATCTGGGGGCCCTGTCCTCCGACTACGTGCCCGCCAGCCTGCTGGCCGCGGTCTTTGAGCTGGCCGCCAAGGAGATCATGCCCCTGCCCGCAGCCGTCAATCTGGTCAGCGCCAATCCGGCCGAAAGCGTGGGGCTGGATGACCGCGGCCGCATCGATAGCGGACGCCGTGCGGACATGGTCCGCGTCCACCATATGGACGACATGCCGGTGGTCCGCAATGTCTGGCGTCAGGGCGTGCAGGTGTACTGATGCGCGGCACACTCATCTATGTCATGGGACCGTCGGGATCCGGCAAGGACAGCCTGTTGTCGGCCCTGCGGCCCCGGTTGCGCGGCCTGCCGGTAGCCTTTGTCCGGCGCTACATCAGCCGTCCTGCCTGCGCCGGAGGGGAACAGCATATGGCCCTTTCCGCCGGGAGCATCCTTTCCATGGAGGCTCGGGGGCGTCTGGCCATGCGCTGGAGCAGCCACGGCTGCCAGTACGGCATCGGCCGCTCCATCGACGGCAGTCTGGAGCACGGCATCTGCGTGATCGTCAACGGTTCTCGGGAATATCTGCCGGAAGCCCTACGGCGCTATCCTGATCTTCTTCCCGTGCTGGTGGAGGTGGAGCCGGCCATCCTGCGGCAACGCCTGCTGGCCCGGGGAAGAGAGCAGGGCAAAGACCTGGAAGAACGTTTGCAGCGCGCGCTGGCACCATTGCCTGCCGCTGGCCTGGAGCGGCTCGTACGCATCGACAACTCCGGCAAGCTGGAAGCGGCGGTCGATGGCCTGGAGAATATCGTGCGGGCTGTCCTGCCGGTGCGCGGCATGCCGGGCACCCCTCAGGGAACGCAGGGCAGCGCTGCCTGAAACAAACCTTTAGAGCAGCTCTGATGAAAAAAGGGCTCCTTCCCTGTGGGGAAAGAGCCCTTTTGCTGTCCATGTCGTTGTACCGTACGCACAGCCGGCGTGTTTCCATGCGCACGGCACGACACGCGCATGCGCCGGACAAATGCGCCGGAAGCTCCAGCGACTGAGGTGAGAGCGTGCTTGAAGATTAAAGCGATACTTTAAGAATCGAGCGTTTAGAG
>NZ_JBNPNC010000060.1:0-12911 GCF_050314315.1 Desulfovibrio sp. SGI.102
AATAAAAAAAGGGCGGGGACACATCGCGTCCCCGCCCTTTTCATACATATTGGCAGATCCTAGAACTCTTCCGGCAACTGCAGCATTTCCTCATAGGTGAACACCGGCCCGTCCAGGCACATATAGTGCGCACCCACCTTGCAGTGGCCACACTTGCCCACACCACAGCGCATGTGGGTCTCCAGCGAGGTGAAGATGTCCTTGCCGTTCATGCCGAGGCCCAGCAGGTCGCGGGCCACCAGCTTGATGCGGCGCGGCGAGGCACACAGGATGGCCCGGGCATTGGCCCAGTCGAAATCCAGTTCCGGCAGCAAGTCGTTGATATAGCCCACATGGGCCTGGACGGCATCCGTCGGCTTGGCCAGGGCATACTGCACGGTCACACCGGGGATCTTGCTCCAGTCCTTCAGATCCTGCTTGTAGACCAGGCCCTCATAGCGCGTGGCACTGGCGATGATGGCGATGCGGCCGTAGCGTTCCCGCTCCTGGAGCAGGCGCACGATGATGGTCCGCACAGGGGCAAGGCCCACGCCGGACCCCACCACCAGCACGTCCCGTCCGGCAAAGGAACGGTAGGGGAAGCCCTTGCCGTAAGGTCCGCGCAGGCCGATAACATCCCCCACGCCAAGCTTGGCCAGGGCCGACGTCACCTTGCCCACTTTCTTGACGCAGAACTCGAACTGGCCGTCGTGCTGATCGCCGAAGGGGATGGACAGGGCCACTTCCCCCACGCCGAAGACCGTGACCATGAAGAACTGGCCCGTCAGACGGAAGGTCTCGGCAAGGCGTTCATCCATGTAACGGACCACATAGCGACGGATGTCCGGGGTCTCGTCATGGATGGCCACGATGCGCGCAGGATAGGGCGTGAACAGCTGGGGGTCGATGCGGGTGGACGCCCGTTCCGGGATGGAGACCGGCATGGGCTTGCGCTGTCCCTCGGGCGGGCAGTCCTTCACCACGGTATCGGCTATCTTGCGGATGTCGATACCCGCGGGGCAGACGTCGATGCAGCGCCCGCAGCCCACGCAGCCTTTTTTACCGAAGCGGTCCTGGATGTAGACCAGTTTGTCCATGATGCGGTGGCGCACGGCGGCAGCCTTGCTGCGCGGATTGTGCCAGCCGGCATTACGCGTAAAGCCAGCCGTCTGGCAGGAGTCCTTGACGCGGACGCGGCGGCCCGACTGGGCATCCAGACGTTCCTCGTTGAACTGGAAACAGGTGCAGGTCGGGCAAACGGCCGTGCAGCCCGTGCAGCGGATGCAGGTGGGCGTGATCTCTTCCCACACCGGATGGTCGAAGCCCTGCAGCAAGGCCGTACGGATCTGGGAAAGGTCGGGCAGCTTCTGGAAAGAGTCCCGGCAATCCTTTTCCAGCTCGCCCAGCCGGGCACGCAGAGCGGCTTCGGTCACGGGACGGAAAAAGACCATGGCCTGCCCCACAAGGCTCTCGCCCTTGTCCGTGGCGCATTCCACCCAGCACAGATCGCCGTCCAGCGTCAGCATCAGGTCAAAGCCGCTGCGGGCAAAGGGGCCTGTGCCCGTGGCCGCGCAAAAGCAGCTTTTCCCGGGCGTACGGCAGTTCATGCCCACGATGGTGACGGCCTCGCGCCGCATGGAATAATTGATGTCCCGGTATTCGCCCAGGTAGAAATCATCCAGATATTCCAGAGCGGACACATCACAGGGGCGCATGCCGAAGATGACCGTCGGGGCCATGGCTTCCGCACCGGGCTCGGCCACATACGTACGTTCGTTGCCTTCCCAGCGGAACAGCACATCTTGATAGCCGTTCAAGACGTCCACCGGCGGCATGGCAAGGTTGGTATAGTCGAGGCACAGGCCCTTTGCCGGGACAAAGCTCTCCAGACGCGTGGTCCCGTCCTGTTCCTTGCAGGGGCACAGCACACGGGAGCCTGACTGCCAGGCGGTCAGCAGGGCGGGCAGGTCCGCCGGATTCATGGTATAGTATGCGGACATGGCTTAGACCCTCTCCAGCCTGACGGCGCTGATTTTGTATTCAGGGGTTTTGCTGACCGGATCCAGAGCGGTGCAGGTCAGCAGGTTGACCATGGCTTCGGCAAAATGCAGGGGAGCGAAGACCACGCCCTCGGGCACATCGTCCGTGATATGCATGCGCGAGACCACAGCTCCACGACGGCTGACCATGCGCAGGCGGGCGCCTTCGCGGATCTCCAGCTTTTTGGCGTCAGCGGGATTGATGTCCGTCACCAGCTCGGGCAGCTCACGCTCCAGCATGGCACAACGGCGCGTCATGGTCCCGGTCAGATAATGGGCATGGCGCATGCCGGTGCTGAGCAGGAAGGGATACTCCTCGTCCGGCAGTTCCGCCGGAGGCACATGCGGGATGGCGGCAAAAAGCCCCTTGCCGCGGGTGAAGCGCCCCTGATGCAGGATGGGCGTACCGGAATGGTCAGGCGTGGGACAAGGCCAGCACAGGCTCTTCCCTTCCAGACGGGCATAGCTCATGCCGCCCATGTTGGGGGCCAGGGAGCAGATCTCGTCAAAGACCTCCGAAGCCGAGGCGTAATGCATGTCATAGCCCAGGCGCCGGGACAAAGCCTGGATGATCTGGCCGTTGGTCCGCCCCGCCATGGGCGGGATGGCCTGACGCACGCGCTGCACGCGGCGCTCGGAGTTGGTGAAAGTACCGTCGGTCTCCGCGAACGACGCACCGGGCAGGATCATGTGCGCCAGTTCCGTGGTCGGCGTGGGGAAGATGTCGAGGCAGAGCAGGAACTCCGCCGACGACAGGGCCTTCACCACATGGCCGGAATCCGGGTCGCTGACCACGGGATTCTCGCCCATGATGATCATGGCCTTGAGCTTGCCCTCCTGCAGGCCGTGCATCATCTCCATGGCCGTCAGGCCGCGGAAAGGCGACAGGGAGCGTCCCCAGGCCGCCTCGAACTTCAGGCGGGCCTTCTCGTCATCCACGAACTGGTAGCCGGGATAATAGTTGGGCAACCCGCCCATATCGCAGGCGCCCTGCACGTTGTTCTGGCCGCGCAGCGGGTTCACACCGGTACAGGGACGACCGATCTGACCGCAGAGCATGGACAGGTTGGCCAGGGAACGGACATTGTTCACGCCGCAGCGGTGCTGGGTGATGCCCAGGCAATAGACGATGGCGCTGGTCTCCGAGCGGGCATAGAGCTCCGCCGCACGGAACAGGAGCTCACGCGGCACGCCGGTGACTTCCTCGGTCCGCTCGGGCGTCCATTCACGCAGGCTCTCGCGCAGCTCGTCGAAGTTCTCCGTGCGTTCCGCGATGAAGGCCGCATCGTGCCAGCCATTTTCATAAATGATATGCATCAGGCCGTTGACCAGCGGCACGTCCGTTCCCGGACGCAGGCGCAGGTGCACGTCCGCCAGGCGGGCAAGGTCCGTCCGGCGGGGGTCGGCCACGATGAGTTTGCCGCCCTCACGATGGCAATGCATGAGCCGCATGCCCACCATGGGATGGGCGACCGTGGTATTGGAACCGATCACAAACAGACAGCTCGCCTGCTCCAGCTCGTCGAAAGAGTTGGTCATGGCGCCGCTGCCGAACGAAGTGGCAAGACCTGCCACAGTGGGGCCGTGTCAGAGACGGGCGCAGTGATCGATATTGTTGGTCCCCAGCGCGCAACGGGTGAGCTTTTGCAGCAGATAGTTCTCTTCGTTGGTGCAGCGGGCGGAGGTCAGCACGCCGATGCTGTCAGGGCCGTACTGGTCACGGATGCGGGCCAGCTCCCCGGCGGCATGATCGAGGGCGCTTTCCCAGTCCAGGGACTGCCAGCCCTGCTCCGTCCGCAGCAGGGGCGTTTTCAGACGGTCAGGGTGCTGTATGAATTCATGCACGTTCCAGCCCTTGACGCACAGCTTGCCCCGGTTGACCGGGCTGTCGGGCGTGGGCACGGAACGCTGAATGCGGCCTTCCGCAGTTTCCAGGGTCAGGCCGCAACCGCAGCCGCAATACGGGCAGGTTGTCGCCGTGTGACGAATATCCATAAGTCTCTCCGCGATATCACATCATGTCCGGGCCGGGACGGCACGCCTTTGTCCGCCACACTCCGGCATGAGCCTTTTTTCCAGCTTTGGAGTGGAAAATTTTGTCGTTTTTTTCCATAAAAAAAGGTGCCCAACATGTCAAAGAGAAAGGCTTTCTTTTCTTGCAGACAGACCGGCACCACACAAGGAGACCCGCATGGACAACGCATCCCCCTGGCAAGCGATGGCCCGCGCCACGCAGGCAGAAGCCCGGGATATCGTGGCGGAACTGGACATAGAAGGACACTGGCGCCGGGCAGGCGCCGTGGTCCATGCCGTGGGCTCGTTCAGGACGGGCCTGCTGGTCCGGCACAGGGACATAGACTTCCATGTCTACACGCCGACTCTGGACCGCGACCTCAGCTTCCGTGTCATGGCGGCCCTGGCCAGTTCCCCCTATCTGAACAGCCTGCACTTCGTGGACGGCAGCGCAACAGAAGAACGCTGTCTGGAATGGCATGGCATCTGGCAACGCTCCGGCGGCGCCCCCTGGCAGATCGACATCATCCACATCGAGAGCGGCTCGACGTTCGACGGCTATTTCGAACGCTTTGCCGACCGTCTCTGCCGGCGCCTGGACGATGCGACGCGGGATACCATCCTGCGCCTCAAATACGAGACGCCGGAAAACGAGGGCATCCACGGGGTGAAATACTATCAGGCTGTTCTGGAAGGCGGTGTGCGAACGCTGGACGAGCTGCGCCGCTGTCGTGCCGCGCATCCCCTGGACGGCGTGAACCTCTGGATGCCCTGAGGTTCGGCAGCCCCAGGCATAACGTATGAAAAAGGGCGGTACCCTTCCCCATCCGGAACAGATACCGCCCTTTTTATGCTGCTATTGCTGCAATATCCGGACGAATTCCTTGCCCTGGGCACTTTGCAGGAACGCCGCCAGGGCATCCACCACCTGCTGGTCATACTTGAAAGGACGTTCGCGCAGGATAGCCAGAGCCGCCGGTTCGTCATGACGGCGCCGGTAGGAACGCGGACGCATCAGGGCGCAGAAGGTGTTGGCCACGGCCAGGATGCGGGCCTGCAGGCAGATGGCCTCGCCCTGCAGCTTCCGGGGATAGCCGGAACCGTCCATACGCTCGTGCATCTGCTCGATGGTCTGCAGGACAGGCAAGCCGAAATCTATGCCCCGCAGGGCCTCCACGGCATAATCTACATGCTTTTCCATCAGCAGGCGTTCCTCGGGCGTCAGGGGACCGGCCTTGGTCAGCAGCTCGTGCGGCAGACGGATCATGCCCACCTGGGACAGGCTGGCCGCCGTGCGCAGCGTGGACTCCAGCGCCGGATCGTCCTTGCCCAGCCAGGCCGCCAGATGGTAGGCGAGCTCGCCGGTGAGCCCGGACTGCCCCTTCAAATAGGGGTCCACCGCTTCCACCGCGTGGGTAAAGGCCTCGACGGTCTGGCGCAGCATGGTGGCAAGGCGCTGTTCCGCCTCCACGTGGGCCGTGATGTCCCGATAGACCACCACGACGGTCCCTGATGCGCCGTCTTCCGCGGCAAAGGGCAGGCACTGCACATTGAGGTGCACCAGCTTGCCCTCGACCAGCATGTCTTCCTGATCGGAAAATTCCGTCCCTGTCCGCCAGACGAATTCCACATGGCGTTCCAAGCTCCGGGCCAGATAATCCGGAAGATGCCGTACCTGCATAAGGTGGAGCACCTCTCCCTGACAACGGGCCAGACGGGCGAATTCTGTATTGGCATAGACGATGCGGCCTTCACCATCCACCAGGGCCAGCGCCGAATGCATGGCCCGCAGGACCGTATCCAGCAGGCAACGCTGCCGGGACATGGTCGCGTAGAGGTCTTTCAGCTCCCGCACCTCGCCCCGCTCCCGGCGGATGCCGAGCCACCAGTAGAACCAGACCAGGATCCCCGCCAGGCAAAGGAACAGCAGGCCGGCCATGGTCCAGACGCGCCAGGCCATGTCGTCCTGTTCCTGGCGGACGCTGTCCGCCCGGCAGGCCACGGCCGCATACCAGGACGTCCCCGGCACGGGCTGGCCGACCACAAGGCAGTCCATGGTCCCGGAAATGGCGGGCAAGACCATGTCCCGGGGCGTCATGTCCTGACCGAAGCCCGCAGGCAGGGTCACCAGGTTGAGGCTCGGGCGTTCGCCCATGCCGATGGCCTGGACAAGGTCGCCGCCGGTCTCCAGCAGCAGGCTCATATAGCCCAGCTCGGAGGACTGGCCGACCCCTCCCAGGAGCTTGCCGATATCACAGGTGACCAGCAGGATCCCCTGGGGCGAGTCGTCCGCCGAAACATAGCCCGGCGCCGTCACCGGACAGTAAAAATCCACCAGCAGACGCTCCCCCTGGAGCCGGACGGGCAGCATGCCCGCCCCGGACAAGGCTCCCTTGCTCCGGCGCTGCTTCAGCAGCGTCCTGGTATCCGCCTGCCAGCCCTGCCCCACCAGCATGACCGGTTCCAGGGTCCTATCCAGCAGGGCCGCACCGGCAAAATCATGCCGGGAGATGAACTCGACAAATTTGCGATAGATGAGCGTGGCATGGGGCGATATGTCGCGCAGGGCCTGACGATCCCGCGCATCAAGGCCGCTGTGCCGCCCATGCTCCTGTTCCGTCCAGGGGGTCTCCCCCAGCTCGCGCAGCAAGGCCACGGGCAGGTCCGTCTCCGCTATCTCCGCCGCCAGCAGACGCAGCATGTCGTAGCGGGCCATCTCCGCCACAGCATCGCGCTGGACACCGGTCCATACCGTCACCATGGCCGCTGCCGTGGACGTATAGGCGGAAAGCTGGCTGCCCGTCCTGTCGAGGATCTCGCGCTGTTCCGCACTGTTGAAGCGGGTGGCCCCGATGACCGTCAGGGCGAGCAGCAGTATCAGCCCTCCCAGCAGGGGCCGCAGTGACACACGTTCAGGATTGCGCATAGAAGCTCCGCACAGCAGGGATCAGCGCTCGGTAAGCGCGTTCTGCCTGGCTTTCATCACAGGTTTGAGGATATAATCGAGCACCGTCTTCTTGCCGATGATGATGTCGGCCACCACGATCATGCCCGGGATGATGGGCAGGATCTCGTCGTTACGCCGGATGGCCGTCTCTCCGGTACGGACTTTGACAAGGTAATAGAAATCGCCCTTTTTGTCTTCAATGGTGTCCGCGCTGATGGATTCCAGCTTGCCGGGCAGACCGCCGTAGATGGAGAAATCATAGGCCGAGACCTTGATCATCACGTCCTGTCCGGGCCGCAAAAAGGCCACATCCTGCGGACGGACGCGCACCTCCACCAGAAGGCTCTCGTCCATGGGCACGATGTCCATGATGGCCTCGCCCGGCTTGACGACCCCGCCCACCGTATTGACCAGTATCTGCTTGACGCTGCCCCGCACGGGACTGCGTACTTCGGTGCGCGTCACGCGGTCGCCCCCGGCGGTCAGGGATTCCCGCACCGAGCCCAGCTCCGTGCGCCGCTTGTTGATCTCCTGGCTGATGGCCAGCTGCTCTTCCGCCACCCGGCTGCCGATGCGCTGCCGGGCCTCATCCATCATGGCCTGCGTCTTGGGGATGGCCGCGGCCAGCATATCGATCTCGCCCTGGGTCTGGATGATCTTCTGCTCCAGCCCCAGATAATCCATGCGGGAATAGTTGTTGCGCTGCAGCAGGCGCTTGGCCGTATCCCGCTGCTCCGTCTCCAGCACCAGGCTGCCGTCCAGCTGTTTCTTGCGTGCCAGCTGCTCCGCCACCTCGCTTTGCCGCTGGGCATACTGGGCCTCCAGCATGGAAAGCTCGGCCCGCAGTTTCGAACTTTGCGCCTTCCAGGTGTTCCGCTGGTCATCGACGATCTGACGGGCGCGCTCCACAAGGACGCCGTCCGGCTCTTCTCCCAGTATCTCCTTGAGGAAGACGGGCAGGTCACTGGGGAAGACCGGCTCCTCGTCACGCAGCATGGCCTCCAGCCGCATGATGACCAGACGGTGTTCCACCAGCTTGTACAGGGCATCCCGGTACGAGCTCTCGGCCATGACGTTTTCCAGCTGGGCCACGACCTGCCCTTTTTCCACGACCTCGCCCTCCCGGACGAGCACGGCCTGGAGGATACCGCCTTCCAGGTTGGAGACCGACTGCGTACGCCGGGAGCCCACCACGGAACCTTCTGCATGGGTCACTTCGTCGATGGGGGCCCAGGCGGCCCAGACGAGCAGCGCCACGACGAGCAAGGCCACCGCCACGGACAGGGCACGGGCCGTGAACGCGGGCCTGCGGGACAGGGCCGCATCCACCTCGCTGGCATAATTGATGTCATCCGGCATCAGACCATGCAGGGGAGCGTCCAGAGCCGCGAACAGCTCCTTGCGCGTCATGGGATTGTCTCCGGCGGACGATGCCTGGCTGAAATTCTCGCGCAGGCGCGCCGCCATGCCGGTGGCGGGACGCTGCTCCCGCTCGGCATCCCCCACGAAGATCAGGCGGAACACCTGCCGGATGCGGGCGAACAACGAACGCTTCCGGGGCTGCCCGTCAGGTACGGGAGCCTCGGGAGGCAAAGACGAAAAGATATCTTCCGGCGGCCTGGTTTCAATACGGTCACCGCTCTGCGTCGCGGGATCCGGCTTACGGGCGTCCATCCTTCCCCTCCTTCACGGCAGCGGCTCCCCCGGGGGCCTCCTGCCCTTTTTCCGGGGCAGGCTTTCTGGCTGCGGCGGCGTTGTCGCGCAAGCGCTTCAGGATGGCGTCACGCGGCCCGAACATCCGCAGCCTGCCGTTCTCCATGACAGCCAGCTTGTCCACCATGCGCAGCATGCTCAGGCGATGGGTCACAAGGATCAGGGTCCGCCCCTGCGAGACGGCTGCCAGCCGCTGCTGCAGGCGCTGCTCGGAATCCGTGTCCATATTGCTGGTGGGCTCGTCCAAAATCAGCACATCAGGATCGCGGACCAGCGCACGGGCAAGAGCCACCGCCTGCCGCTGCCCACCGGACAGGGCCTTGCCCTGCTCGCCGACCTGGGCCGCGAAACCGGCGGGATTGTTGCGGACAAAATCCGTCACCCCGGCAAGGGCCGCTGCCCGGAACACCAGATGGTCATTGATGGTGGGGTCCCCCAGGACGATGTTCTCGCGGATGCTGCCATAAAACAGGACAACGTCCTGCGGCAACACGCCGATGCGCCCGCGCAGCTCCGTGGTCGGCAGCTGGCGCAGGTCCACGTCCCCGAATTTGATGCTGCCCTTCTGCGGCTGGTAAAAACCTGTCAGCAGCTTGGCCAGGGTGCTTTTGCCCGAGCCCATGGCCCCGATGATGCCGATCCGGTCGCCGGGATTGATGCGCAGGCTCACGTCCTCAAGGGCCAGACGCATGGAATTGGGATAGGCAAACGAAACGTTCTCCACGGTGAAGGAAGGCTGCAACTCGCCAAAATCCATGCAGGAGCTTTCCGACTGGTTCTCGGAAGGCAGCTCCATGAGCAGGTCGAGGGCCTGCAGGGCAACACGGGAATTCTGCAGACGGGTCAACAGGGAGGCCAGCTGCATCAGCGGCGCCATGGCCCGGCCCACAAGGATGTTGCAGCCGATGAGGGCCCCCATGGTCATCAGGCCTTCCAAGATCCGGTAGACGCCCCAGATGATCATGCTCACCGTGACCATATGGGTCACCAGGGTGGAGGCCGTCACGGCCAGACTGCTGTACCGGCGCGACTCCGCCGTCGATTTGGCGGAAAGCCCCACCACCGCCTCCCACAGGCGCTGCATCCGGCTCTCGGCCTGGCAGGCCTTGATGGTCTCCAGGCCGTTGACCATCTCCACGAGCAGGGCGTTCTTCTGCATGTTCTGCTTGTAGCTCTGCTCGGCGCAGCGGCGTGCCGCGGTCTGGAGGAAGAGCCCCAGCCCGATGAGGATGGGCATGGCCGCCAGCGGCAGGAAGACCATGGGCCCGGCGATAAAGGCGATCAACAGCAGGAAGATGACCAGGAAGGGGACGTCGATGCAGGCCAGCAGCGAGGACGAACTGAAGAATTCGCGCAACTGCTCGAATTCACGCAAGTTGTTGACCAGCGAGCCCGTGGATTCCGGCTTGCTTTCCAGCCGCATGGTGAGGACCTTGTCCACCAGATTGCTGGAGAGCACGATGTCCGCATTGCGCCCGGCCACGTCCACGAAGTGCGTGCGCAGGGCCCGCAGAAAAAAGTCGAACAGATAAATGATGATCACACCGGAAGCCAGGACCCACAACGTCTCTATGGCATTGTTGGGTACGACCCGGTCGTAGACGTTCATGGCGAACAAGGGACTGGCCAGAGCGATGAGATTGATGATGACGCTGGCCAGCGCCACATGCCGGTAGATGGGCGCATAATAGCGCAGCACGTCCCAGAACCAGCGTTTTCCCTTGGCCAGACGCAGCTTTTCCACATGCTCCTGCGGACGGCCGGGGACAGCCACATACAGGGCATAGCCGGTATATTCCTCCTGCAGCGCGTCCAGGGGCACCAGCTGGCTGGCGCTTTCCGTCTCCGGGAAAATGACTTCGGCCTGAGCCGTCTCGGCTCCGGTCTCGCCCGCCTCTGACCCCGCCGGAGCTCCCGGCACCAGCCGGGTCAGGACACAGCTGCGGTTGCCGGACAACAGCAGGATGCAGGGCAACGTCAGGTTGGAGAGGTCAGCCAGCCGGGGACGATACAGCACGCTGCCCGTCAGGCCCGCCTTGCGGGCGACCCGCAGGCACGCCTGGGCCGAGACGGTACTGCCCGAAAGCCCGGCCAGCAGGAACTGGGGAGACAAGGCCTTGCCCCGGAGGCGGCACAAGGAGGAAAGACTGCGCAGCAAAGGCGGCATGAAATCGACATCGGAAGGCCGCAGGCCTCCGGCTGCCATTTCCGGGCCGCGTGTTTCCCCGGATCCGTTTTCCGACATATGAACAATCCTTTGACGTCCATCCTGTGGACGTCCTGTCGCAAAACAACAGGCAGAGGAGCTCTGCCTGTTGTCGCATCGAAACCCTCCCGGCAGACCAGGCTGCCGGAGCTGTCATGGGCTACCCGGGAAGCAGGGACTCCCCGGTTACTTGAACCAGCCCATTTCAAAATCTTCGCCCTTGACGGGCTGGGCTTCCTTGGGCCCCGACTTGATCTCTTCCGCGGGGACCCCCATACGGGGCAGCAGGTCACCGGCCAGAGCGCACATACGGTAGGCGCCTACAAGGATATTGCCGCGGGCGGTCTCGGCCTGGCTGGCGGAATTGTAGAGTTCGTTCTCCGAATCCAGCACGTCCAGCAGGCTGCGCGTACCCAGCAGGAACTGGTCATGGTAGGCCTGCCGGGTATAGGTATTGTTTTCCACGGCCTTGGTGTAGAACTTGTATTGTTCCTTGGCCGCCAGATAGTTGCTCCAGGTGGATTCCATGTCCAGGCGCAGGGTGTCCATGTAATCGTACAAGTTCTGCCGGGCCTCGCGTTCCCGCGCCGAGGCCGCACGGATGCCTTCCACGTCGGCACCGCTGTTGAACACGTTCCAGCGCATTGTGGCCAGGACGTCGAAGCTGTAGACCCAGCGGTCACGGTCACCGCCGCGGTCGCTGTACTCCGGCCCGGCTTCCAGCTGGAAGGTCGGATACATGGCGGACTGGGCCAGCTCCTTCTCACCCTTGGCAGCACGGATGTCCTGCAGGTAGGCAGCCAGCTTGGGATTGTGCTTTTCTGCCATCTGGATAAAGGCCGCTGCCGTATCGGGCATCTCGACCGGCATGGGCACCGCATCCAGCTTGCCGACCGTATAGATGCCGGTCAGGCGGGAATAGGTGGCGTAGGCCACGCGCAGGGCGTCTTCCGCCTCGGCCAGGGCGGAATGCGCACGCTGCAGACACGATTCCGCCTGCGTCACATCGGCCTGGGTATCCGCCCCCATGCTGGCGCGGTCACGGGCCTGGGCCAGGATGGATTCATGCCGGGCCACATTGTTGCGGGCCAGTTCCACCAGCTTGATACGGCGCAGCAGGTCGATATGGGCGATGATGCCATCCAGGGAAAGGGACGTGGCCCTGTCGAAGATCCTGGCCTTGACGGAATCCAGGGTTGCCTGGGCGGCACGCACGCGGCTGCGCGTAGCAAAGCCGTCCCAGATGGGCTGTACCAGCTTGGCGGAGACACTGCCCACGCTCAACCACTGGTCATCAAGGTTCAGACCGCGGGACGTGGTGTCGCTCAGGACACCCACGCCGATCTCCCCTGTGACGTCCACACGCGGACCGAAGCCGGCACGGGCCTTGTTGAGCTCATGCTCCAGGACCGCACGGTTCTCCTTGATGCTCATCAGGCTGCGATGGTTGTGCAGCACACCGTACACGGTATCGTTTACTGTGATATGCGCCGCGCTGTTCCCCTGTACCGGAGTATCCCGGGTCCATGCCGTATCCGTCCCTCCGGCCAGCAGACAGCATGCAGCGACGATTATCGCTCCCCACGTTTTGTGAGTTGCCATAATGTTTCATTCTCTCCCACAATTTTTTTGAGATGCATTCCTATTATACAGGCATGATGTATTTAGTCAATATTCCGATCTTTTTGCCAATTTAGAGAATGTCCGGCATACACCTTGCTATACCAGTTTTCTCCAAAGGATACAGGCCAAAGCAAGGTAAAGTAGCCCCATAAAATTGACGAGGTAACAACAGTAGCGAGTGCGCAAGCTCCGAAAACCCTTCAACCAGGCGAATGTCCGCTCTACTACCCAGCGGCGGGCAGGAGTCCTCCAGCGGTCCCGAACTTCTTCCCCCCGGCTGCGGATATGCTCCTCAAATCCGTTTACGTAGACTTCTTCGCTGACTCGCGGGTAGTCATAGCCCTTGTCCAGACAGAGATGGCGTACGGCAGAGCCCAGAAACCAGCCGCCC
>NZ_JBNPNC010000061.1:0-12776 GCF_050314315.1 Desulfovibrio sp. SGI.102
GTTGCCGACATGGAGGCACCTGTTTGGGAGAAGGGGGACTCGTGTGGATCGGGGCCCCTTTCTCCCAGATCTTTTTCTGCGTGAGCTTGGGGAAGCGGTCGGAACATGCAGTTCTTTCCGCGTTTTTCCCCGTTCGTATCCGCGAGTCCCAAAGGGTAGGGGACCGGTGCCTTTTGGGGGGCAGTCTGTCCGCCTTTTGGGCAGCAGCTGCTGGCCCCGTAAAAGCGGGTCGCAAAATACCAATATTTTCAAATGGTTTTTGTCTTGGTACAAATTTTTGGCAAAAAAAGGATGACAGCCGGAGCATTTTGATATACACCAACCCGCAGCCGTCTGGAATACGGCACAAATTTGGCATTCCGTCGTGAATGCTTGACAAGTTGCGCGCTTTGCGATAAAGAGCGCTTTCTTTGTGAGCGATACTGTCGTCACCCGTTAGGCGGCACGTCGCAGACGGATTTTCCGCCGCTTGATGGCTACTGAGATAAGTAGATGAGGAGTTCATCCCGATGAAGACGTTCAGCCCCACCCCGAAAGACATCAACCACGAATGGTTTGTGGTTGACGCCCAGGATCAGGTGCTGGGTCGTCTGGCCAGCCAGATCGCCCACCGCCTGCGCGGCAAGCATAAGCCCGAATTTGCCCGTCACATGGACAACGGCGACTTTATCGTCGTGGTCAACTGCGAAAAGATCAAGGTGACCGGCACCAAGATGGCCCACAAGAACTACTATCGCCACTCCGGTTGGGTGGGCGGTCTGAAGACCACCTCCCTGGGCGATATGCTGGCTTCCAAGCCCGAGCGCGTGCTCATGGCCGCTGTGCGTGGCATGCTGCCCAAGAACCGTCTGGGCCGCGCCATGCTGAAGAAGCTCAAGATTTACGCGGGTCCCGAACACCCGCACACGGCTCAGAACCCGCAGCCGCTGACCCTGCCTTACTAAGGAGCGCACGTCATGAGCGACAAATTCGAATACGGCACCGGCCGCCGCAAGACCGCCACTGCCCGCACCCGCGTCTACGCTGGCTCCGGCAACATCACGGTGAACGGTCGTGCCTTTGAAGATTACTTCCCCCGCAAGACCCTGCAGATGATCATCCGTCAGCCCCTCGTGCTGTCCAAGCTGGCTGAAAAGCTGGATGTGCGCGTCAACGTGGCTGGCGGCGGCGTGGCCGGTCAGGCCGAAGCCGTGCGTCACGGTATTTCCCGCGCCCTGCTGCTGGTGGATCCCGCCCTTCGTCCTATCCTGAAGAAGGCCGGCTTCCTGACCCGCGATGCGCGTAAGAAGGAACGCAAAAAGTACGGTCTGCGCGCTGCCCGCGCTCGTTACCAGTACTCGAAGCGTTAATCCGCACTCCGGATTACGGAACCTCAAGGGGTGGGCCATTGTTGGCCCACCCCTTTTCTGTTATCTTCCGCCCGTCCTGTCCCGGGGAGAGGGGCGGCCGTGTCCGTTGCTTCACGGTCTTGCCGCCTCTGTCTCCTGCCGTTGTGTCCGTGCCCCTGTCTTCCTGCAGGGCCGTATCGGCATCCCCCATCCCGCCTTGTCGGCGGATGACGGGCCGGTCGCGCCTCCGGCGTTGGGCCGCACGCCCCGGGATGTTGTCGCCATCTTTTTGCCATGAGGTTTTCCACGCCATGCCCGTGATCCCCGAAGGCATCGCCTATGCCTATACCCACGAGACGACCCAGGCCACGACCGGCTATTTTTCCTGCCAGCCGCCCGCATCCCTGACCCTGCCCCAGGCGCTGGCCCGTCTGGAGGCCACGCCCTTCGATGATTTTTTGCGCCAGCACTGCCTGCGCCAGCTGAGCCGCCGTTCGCCGGAGGAGATCAAAAATCTGGCCGATGAACTGTACGACCGCGAGACGGACAGTTTCCGGCGCATGGGGCTTGCCGGCCTGCTGCTGGAGTGCTCGCTGCTGGTGCCCGAGCTGGCCCATTGCTGCGATGGCTTCCCCGAAGATGCCCTGCAGCGGCTGACACTGTCCTCCTCCCTGATCTATCTGCGCGCTGCCAGCCGGAAGGACTTTGGCCTCATGCAGGCCTGGAGCGCCCATTTTGCCGACAACATCGCCCGGCACCACATGCTGCCGCACTGGGAAGAACTGGAGCTGGAACTGCCCTACAGTGAAGAAGAGCTGGAGGTCTGCCGCGAAGGCCTGCGGGCCCGGGCCGGGATGCTGGAGCGGGAATACGCCCGCATGCAGGCGGAAGACCTGCCGCGCCTTGAGCGCCGTCCGGCACAGGAGACCTACGAGCAGGCCGTCAATGCTTTGCTGGAGAACGACGTCCTGGCCGGGCAGGAGATGCGTCACCAGGCTTCGCTGTCTCCCATCGCGCTGCTGCGCTCCTGGAAGGTGGATCTGGCCGTGGATTGCGGCCGCATGCGTCACAGTCTGCGCGGCGAGGCCACGGCCTACGGGCGCGGTCTTTCCCTGGCTGCGGCCCGGGCCTCCTACGCCATGGAGATCGTGGAACGGGCCAGCAGCTATGTGAGCGTGGTCCGTACCGGCGAGCACACCTTCGAGGTGACGAACCGCCGCCGGCCCATGCCGCTGATCCATGCTTCCTGCGCCAAGCTGCGGTCCCAGGGCAAGGATTTCCTGCCCCTGTCCTCCCTGCCGCTGGAAACGCCTTTCGAGGACTATGTGCCCCTGTACTGGCTGGAGGCCCGCGATCCCGAGGGCAAGACCGTGCTGGTGCCCGCGCAGGCGGTCTTCCTGTTCTGCAATCTGGACGAGCAGTCCCTGTTCCTGGCCGGTGGCTCCACGGGCCTGGCCTCCGGCAATACCGAGGCCGAAGCCCGGCTGGCGGCGCTCACGGAGATCGTGGAGCGTGACGCCGAGGCCACCACGCCCTTCAGCCGTGAGGGCTGCTTCGTGCTCAAGAGCCGTGACGAACGTTTGCAGGCCCTGCTGGACGATTACGCGGCCCGCGGCATCCAGATCCAGTTCCAGGACATCACCACGGAGCTGGGCGTGCCGGTCTACCGCTGCTTCGCCATGAGCCGTCGCGGCGAGGTGGCACAGGCCACGGGCGCCAACCTGTGCGGCAGCCGGGCCGCGCTGGCGGCCCTGACCGAAGTGCCCTGGCCCTATCCGTATGGCGAACCGACGGGGCCCGCTCTGGGCGGCCTGCCGGTGCGCTGGCTGGAAGATCTGCCCGACTACAGTCTGCCGTCGGCCGAAGCTTCCTGCAAGCTGCTGGAAAAGACGCTGTGCGCCCAGGGCCGTACGCCCCTGTATGTGGACATCTCCCGCAAGGATCTGGACATGCCTGTGGTGCGTGCCCTGGTCCCCGGTCTGGAACTCACCGCCGACTTCGACCGCTTCTCCCGCCCCTCGCTGCGCCTTCTGGCCCGTTACACGGCCCGCTGGCAGAAGTAGGAATCTGAACGGGGGAGGAGCCCCCTTTTGCTTGCGGCAAAAAGTGGGTTCCTCCCCATGCCCCTCCTTCCCCAAAATCCGCCATACGGGGAGGCACCGTATCCTGGAAACATGGCCCGCCCCCGGGGCGCGTGGTCCAAATGTGATTTTTGAATAATGCGGGAAGCGGATGGCAGCGGCCATCCCGCGGCCATGAAAAAAGGACGCCTTGGCGTCCTTTTTTTGTGGCCTGATAAAAGTTTTTGGGAGGAAAGAGGGGAGCGCGAGGGGGAAAGGAGGACCTTTTTCCAAAAAGGTCTCCTTTCCCCCTCGCTCAAATGTCTCTTCCTGCTAGGCGTGCATCAGGCGGGCAAGAGCCGCATTGCTCTGCTGGCCTTTTTCTTCCAGCCAGTCCAGGAAGCCCTGGAGCTTGGGGGAAGGATTGGTATGACGGGGCCAGGCGGCGTAGTAGGAGCGGAACGCCGTGGTGGGCGGCAGGTCGGGGAAGGGGGTGACCAGCTTTTGTTCCGCCAGCAGGGGAGCGATGAGGCTACAGCGCCCCAGAGCCACGCCCAGGCCGTGGCTGGCGGCCACGGAAGCCCCGTAGGTATGGTCGAAGGTGACGAAGTTCAGGCAGTTGGAGATGTCCACATGGTTCCTGTCGGCCCATTCCTGCCATTCGGCCGTGGTGGCGGCATAATGCCAGGCGGCGGAGTCATGGAGCAGGGTGCAGGCGGGCAGGTTCTCGGGATGGCCTATCAGGTCGTGCTTTTGCGCGTACTCGGGGGAGCAGACGGGCAGGGTGGCCTCGTCCATGAACTTGCGTGAGGTCAGGCCGCTGACGTGGCTCTCGGCATAATACAGGGCCACGTCCACCGTGGAGTCCCCGTGGAAATCTATGGGAGCGTTGCCGGTACGTACATGCAGCTGCATGGAGGGGTAGCGCTGCTGGAAGTCGCTCAGCTGGGGGATGAGCCAGGCCAGGGCCAGGCTGGGGGCGGCATAGATGGTCAGGGAGCTGAAGTCGTCCTGCAGCAGCTGGGTGATCTCCTCATAGATCTTCTGGAAAGCATTGAGGTAGACGTCGCGCAGGCGCTCGCCCTCCGGTGTCAGGGAGACGGCGCGGGTCAGGCGGTTGAACAGCGGGAAGCCCAGCTCCTTTTCCAGGCGGGCGATACGGTGGCTGACAGCGCCGGAGGTCAGGCCAAGATGCCGGGCAGCGGCCTTGAAGCTCATGTAACGGGCCGCGATGGCGAAGGTCTTGATGTTGATGAGGCTGGCGTCATCGTTGAGGACGCGGGCGATGCTGCGGGAACGCTGACGGTTTTTGCTGTCGGGAAGCGTCACATTGTCTCCTTGGAGATCCCGCCCGAAAGGGCAGGGGATGCGGACAGATATATGTCGAGAAGGGGATATTCCTTTCTTCATGGGCTTTCGTCAATACGGACAGGGCGGCCGGCGCAGGAGGATACGGGGCAGAGATGAGATTTATTCAACCATGGAGCACTATGGGGGATTGTTTAAAAAATAATGTTATTACAATATGTTATGTGTAATAAAAAATCAAAACGCAAATTATCGAAAAAAGGCCTTGGCGCTTGGCGTGAAAGAGGATAAATTTTTTCAACTGCGGATGAACCATTTTGCATGAGGTCATGCGCAGAGATTTTTCGGCTTGGGGTTTATGGCCAAATTCAACCGGCAAATTGCGCAATGGGGGGATTTGGTGTATCTCAACAGGAATAGCCCTGGAAAAGGATCACCGGGGCGAGCTCTTTCACCCTCCAAGACCTGGGAGATGATTTATGAAACTGGGCAAATTCGTTGGCTTGGCGCTGATGGCTCTGACCCTGGGGCTGGCCGGCCAGTCCCTGGCTGCTGAACCCATCAAGATCGGCGTGTACCTGCCCCTGACCGGTCAGAATGCCTTTGGCGGCCAGCTCGAGCTGGAAGGTGTGCAGCTGGCTCTGAAGGACATGCCTGAAGTGCTGGGCCGCCCCATTGAACTGGTTGTGGTGGACAACAAGTCCGACAAGGTGGAAGCCGCCAACGCCGTCAAGCGCCTGGTGGAACGCGACAAGGTCGTGGCCCTGATCGGTACCTACGGTTCCTCTCTGGCCATGGCCGGTGCTGAAGTGGCCGAAAAGGCCAAGGTGCCCGGCGTGGGTACCTCCTGCACCAGCCCCCTGGTGACCCAGGGCAAGAAGTACTACTTCCGCGCCTGCTTCATCGACCCCTATCAGGGTGCCGCTGCCGCCACCTATGCCTATGAGAACCTGGGCCTGCGCAAGGCCGCCGTGCTCATGGACATGACCAACGACTACGCCGTGGGCCTGTCCAGCTTCTTCACCCGCTCCTTCAAGAAGCTGGGTGGCGAAGTGGTGGCCAACCTCAAGTACAGCTCCGGTGACCAGGACTTCACTGCCCAGCTCACCGAACTGATCGCCAAAAAGCCCGAGATCGTCTTCATGCCCGCCTACTTCGCTGAAGGCGCCATCATCATGAAGCAGGCCCGCGAACTGGGCGCCACCTTCCGCTTGATGGGCGCCGACGCCATGGACAACCCCGACACCGTGAAGCTGGCTGGCAAGGCTGCGGAAGGCTTCCTGCACACCACCTTCCCCTACGATGCCAAGATGCCCAACATGAGCGCCGAAGCCAAAAAGTTCACCGAAGCCTGGAACAAGGCCTATCCTGAAAAGGAAACCAACGTGAACGGCGCCCTGGGTTACAACTGTCTGTTCCTGATCGTTGACGCCATCAAGCGCGCCAACTCCGCCGAACCCGCCGCCATCACCAAGGCCCTGGCCGCGACCAAGAACCTGGTGACCCCGCTGGGTACCCTGACCATCAATGCCAGCCACGACGCCGAAATGCCCGTGGGCATTATTGAGTACAAGGACGGCAAGCGCGTTTATCTGACCGAAGTCACTCCCAAGTAAGGGAATCCGTCTGTTCACGGCGGGGCTCCGACGGGCCCCGCCGTTCCGTCTTCGCGCCCCTTCGGGCGGGATAAAGCTTATTTCCAGGTGGCCCCATGACCCTTGACATGTTTTTGCAGCACTGTTTCAACGCCTTGACGCTAGGCTCGCTCTACGCGCTGATCGCCATTGGCTATACCATGGTCTACGGCATTCTGCGCCTGATCAACTTTGCCCACGGCGATATCTTGATGGTCGGGGCTTACTTCGTCTTTTTCGGCACTTTCGCCTATGGCTGGCCCTGGGGTGTGGCCGCCATCATCGCCATCCTCGGCGCCAGCGTGCTGGGTGTGGTGGTGGAACGCGTGGCCTACCGGCCCTTGCGTGACGCGCCCAGAATTTCGGCGCTCATCAGCGCCATCGCCGTTTCCTTCTTCATCGAAAGTCTGGCCGTGGTGGTCTTCACCGGCCAGCCCCGGCCCGTGCTGCAGCCCGACTGGCTGCTCTCGGTCTGGCAGTTCGGTGATGTGCGCATCCTCAAACTCACGGCCTTCGTGCCGGTCATGACCATCGTGCTGGTGGCGCTCCTGCTCTACATCGTGCACCACACCAAGCCCGGCCTGGCCATGCGCGCCATCTCCAAGGATATCGAGACCACGCGTCTTCTGGGGGTGCGGGTGGACAACATCATCGCCTTCACCTTCTTCATCGGTTCCGCCCTGGCTGCCGCGTCGGGCATCATGTGGGCCCTGCGCTATCCGCAGGTGCACCCCTACATGGGCATCATGCCCGGCCTCAAGGCCTTCATCGCGGCCGTGTTCGGCGGCATCGGCTCCATCCCCGGCGCCGTTATCGGTGGCGTGGCCCTGGGCTTTGTGGAAATCATGACCGTGGCCTTCATGCCGGAGCTTTCGGGCTTCCGTGATGCCTTCGCCTTCATCCTGCTGGTGCTGGTGCTTGTGTTCAAGCCCACGGGCCTGCTGGGCGAGCGCATGGAGGAGAAGATCTAATGCGCTTCAATCAAACGACCCTGCTCAACATCGCGCTTATCGTCATCTTCGGTCTGGCCCTGACCCAGGCCGAGGCCTATATGGGCGACTATCAGATCTACATCCTCAAACTGATCTTCATCAACGCCATCCTGGCCCTGTCGCTCAACCTGATCTATGGCTTCACCGGCCTGTTCTCGCTGGGCCATGCCGGCTTCATGGCCATCGGCGCCTATGTGGGCGCCCTGTGTACCCTGCTGCCGGAACAGAAAGAGATCATGTGGATCCTGGATCCCATCATCTGGCCTTTCTCGGTGCTGCATACGCCCTTCTGGGTGGCGGTCATCGCCGGCGGTCTGGTGGCCATGATCTTCGCCTTCATCATCGCCGTGCCCGTGCTGCGGCTGGGTGACGACTACCTGGGTATCGCCACCCTGGGCTTCGCCGAGATCATCCGCGTGGTCATCGTCAACGCCACGTCCATCACCAACGGTTCGCTGGGCATCAAGGGCATCCCCGGCGAGGCGACCCTGCTGACCTGTTACATCTGGACAGTCATTACGCTGGTGGTGCTGTCACGGCTCATATTCAGCAATTTCGGCAACGTATTGCGCTGCATACGCGATAACGAGATCGCCGCGGGCGTCATGGGCATCAACGTGTTCCGCTACAAAGTGCTCTCCTTCTGCGTGGGGGCCTTCTTCGCGGGCGTGGGCGGCGCGCTGCTGGGCAGCCACCTGTCCACCATCGACCCCAAGATGTTCAACTTCCTGCTGACCTTCAACGTGCTGATGTTCGTGGTGGCCGGCGGCCTGGGCTCGCTGACCGGCAGCCTGCTGGGCGCCACCATCGTCACCATCCTGCTGGAATGGCTGCGCGCCATCGAGGAGCCCATGGACTTCGGCGTGTTCGAGATCCCGGGCATCCCCGGCATGCGCATGGTGGTCTTCTCGCTCATCCTGCTGGCCATCATTTTGTTCCGGCGTGAGGGCATCATGGGCACCCGTGAGATCACCTGGAAAACCATCTTTTCGCTGGGGAGGCGCAAGGCATGAGTGCAAGCAAAGTCCAGCCCATCCTGACGGCTGAAAACGTGACCATGCGCTTTGGCGGCGTGACGGCCGTCAGCGACCTTTCCCTGAAGGTGGACGAGGGCAGCATCGTGGGCGTCATCGGTCCCAACGGTGCGGGCAAGACCACCCTGTTCAACGTGCTGAGCGGTTTCTATACGCCGCAGGAAGGCGACGTGCGCTTTGCGGGCAAGAGCATCCGCGGCCGCAAGCCGTTCGAGATCTGTCGCATGGGCATGGCCCGTACCTTCCAGAACATCCGTCTTTCGCCGCACATGAGCGTGCTGGAGAACGTGATGGTGGGCTGTCATGTGCGCCGCCGCTGCCCCTGGTGGATGGCGCCGCTGGGCCTGCCCACGTATTACAAGGAAGAAAAGGCCATCACGGACAAGGCCCGCGACCTGGTGGAGCATCTGAACCTGGCCGAATACATGGACGAGAAGGCGGGCAGCCTGCCTTACGGGGCGCAGCGCCGCCTGGAGATCGCCCGTGCCCTGGCCACGGAACCGCGTCTGCTCCTGCTGGACGAACCCGCCGCCGGCATGAACCCGCAGGAAAGTATCGAGCTCATGCACTTCATCCAGGCCATCCGTGACCATTTCGACCTGACCATCCTGCTTATCGAACATGACATGAAGGTGGTCATGGGCGTGTGCCAGTACATCTGGGTGATGGAATACGGTGCGCTTATCGCACACGGCGACCCGGACGCCATTCGCAGCAATCCCGAGGTCATCCGGGCCTATCTGGGCGAGGACGTGGTGTAGTATGCTGAAAATCAGGGATCTTTACGTTCGTTACGGCGGCATCGAAGCCGTGCAGGGTGTCAGCCTGGACATCAAGCGCGGCAGCATCGTCACGCTGGTGGGCGCCAACGGCGCCGGCAAGAGCAGTATCATCCGTTCCATCGCCGGCCTGAACAAGAATATCAGCGGCGAGATCTCGCTGACCCGCAAGGAAGGCGACGAACCTGTCTCCCTCATCGGCCTCAAGCCCGAGGAGATGGTGCGGCGGGGCATCTCGCTTTCGCCGGAAGGCCGTCGCATCCTGCCTCATCTGACCGTGGTGGAGAACCTGCGCCTGGGCGCTTATTCGCGTACCGACAAGGACGGCATCAACGAGGACATCGAGCGTGTCTATGCGTTGTTCCCCCGCCTGAAGGAACGCCACTGGCAGAAGGGCGGCACGCTTTCGGGCGGTGAACAGCAGATGCTGGCCGTGGGCCGCGCGCTCATGAGCCGTCCGGACATGATCATGCTCGACGAGCCCTCGCTGGGTCTGGCCCCGCTGCTGGTCAAGGAGATCTTCAACATCATCCGCCGCATCAACGAGGACGGCATGACCGTGCTGCTGGTGGAGCAGAACGCGTTCGCGGCCCTTTCCGTGGCCCATTACGCCTACATCCTCGAAGTGGGCCGCGTGGTGCTGGAGGGCACCGGCCAGGAACTGCTGGAGAACCCCAAGGTCAAGGAAGCCTATCTGGGCGGCTAGTTCCGGCATCATCGACATGCAGGGGAGGGGATGTTTCCGCAAGGGACGCCCCTCCTTTTTTTATGCATGGCGGCAGGGGAGCACGGATCCCGTCGCTTCGGCTTTCGTGCCCGTCATCACACAGGGGCTTCGGCTCTTGTCAGGCGGGCCTTCTGACATTACTGTCCGAAAACGGAGGATGCAGGACCGGCTGCCGTCAGGCAGGGGGACCGGTCCGTGCTGTTCCCCGGATGTCTTCGGAGGGGCCGGAGACGTCCGCAACCCTTCATAAGGAGTACCCATGCTGCGCATTTCTCGCCATGCATTGCTCATCCTTCTGCTGGGGATCCTGCTTTTGCCGCAGCTCGCCGTTGCCGCGCCGCAGGCCGCCCCGGCCAATCCTTCAACCTCTGGTAACGACACCATGCTCGTCCGCCTCAAGAACGGCCTGACGGTCTACATCATCCGGGACAGCCGCTTCCCGCTGGTCTGCACGCGCCTGTTCGTAGGCACGGGTTCCACCAACGAGACCGCCGAGCAGGCGGGCATCAGCCATGTGCTGGAGCATATGGTCTTCAAGGGTACGGAGAAGCGTCCCAAGGGGCAGGTGGCCCGGGATGTGGAATCCCTGGGCGGCTACCTCAACGCGGCCACCAGCTTCGACAAGACCTGGTTCATCACCGACATGCCCGCCAAGCACTGGAAGACGGGCATGGACGTGGTCAAGGACATGGCCTTCCATCCTTCGCTGGATCCGGCCGAGCTGGAAGCGGAAAAGGACGTCATCGTTTCCGAACTCAAGGGCGGTGACGACACGCCCACCCGCCGCCTGTTCGAGGACCTGCAGGTGGCCGGCCTGGCCCACACGGTCTACGGGCGCCCCATCATCGGCTTTGAAAAGACCATCCGGGCCGTGACCGCGGACGACCTGCGGGCCTATATCCGTACCTGGTACCAGCCGCAGAACATGATGCTGCTGGTGGCCGGCGACATCGATCCCAAGGCCGTGCTGGCCCACGCCGAAGAGCTGTTCGGCGACCTGAAGAACGACACCATCCTGCCCGAGCCCGCTCCCGTGCAGCTGGAAGGCGCCGCGGGCGGTCCCCGTGTCGAGGTGACGTACGGGCCGTGGAACAAGGTCTATCTGGGCATCGCCCTGCCTGCCCCCGCCCTGGGCGACCAGCGCTCCATCGACCTGGACGTGCTGGCCTATGCGCTGGGCGGCGACGGTACCTCGCAGTTCTATCGCAAGTACCGTTACGAGAAGCAGCTGGTGGACAGCATCAGCGTCGGCAACATGAGCCTCAACCGCGCGGGCCTGTTCTATATGGTCGCCCAGCTGGATGCGGACAAGGTTGAGCCTTTCTGGCAGGAGTTCACCCGCGATCTGGCCGCGCTGGACGCCGGCAAGATCACGCCCGACGTCATCGAGCGGGCCCGCTTCAATTACGAGGACGGCATGGACCGCGCCAGCGAGACCCTGGACGGCCTGACCTCGTGGAAGGCCACGGTACAGTTCGAGCTGGGCGGGCCGCAGGGTGAAGCCAATGTGCGTCATGCGCTGGCCGCCGTGGACAGCGCGCGCCTGCGTCAGGCCCAGGATCTCTGGCTGCGCCCCGACCAGGTGCGCGTGCGCGTGCTGGCGCCCGAAAAGGCCAAGCTGCCCGATCTGGATGCCATTTTGCAGCGCAACTGGCCCGCGCCTGCCGTGGAGCGGCAAAAGGCCGCTGCTGCCGCGGAAAAGGTGGGCAAGCGCGAGATCGTCGATCTGGGGCAGGGCCGTACCGTGATCCTGCAGCCGGACCGCACCATCCCCTATGTGTCGCTGGAGATCCTGCGCCCCGGCGGCAATGCGCTGCTCAAGCCTGCCGACCAGGGCCTGGCCCAGCTCACGGCCGCCACCCTGACCGACGGTTGCGGCACGCGTGACCTGGATGCCATGGAACGCTTCGTGGCCGAACGCGCCGCTTCCCTGAGTGCCTCGGCGGGCGTGCAGAGCTTCACCGTTTCCCTGACGGGCCCGGCCCGCTTCAATGCCGATTACTTCGCCCTGCTGGGCGATCTGCTGCACAAGCCCACCTTTGCCGAAAAGGACGTGCGCCGTCAGGCCGATACGCTGAAGGCGGCCCTGGTGCGCCGTCAGGACAATCCCATGAGCTTCATGGGTTCCAAGATCAACGGTTTCCTCTTCCCCGGCGGCCAGCCCTACGGCTTTGACGGCCTGGGCACGGCGGAGAACCAGGACCGTTTCGGTCCCGGGGACGTGCAGGCCTTCTGGAAGCAGCAGAATGCCCAGCCGTGGATCCTTTCCGTGGCCGGGGACTTCGACCGGGAAAAGGTGCTGGCTTTTGCCCGCAGCCTGCCCGTGCCCACCGCGCCTGCCGTGGATGTGCCCCAGCCGACCTGGGGTGCCGACAAGCGTCTGCCCCTGTCCCTGCCCGGTCGCCAGCAGGCCCATCTGCTGCTGGCCTTCCATGCCGTGCCGCTGGACCATCCCGACGCTCCGGCGCTCATGCTGCTGGAATCGGTGCTTTCCGGCCAGAGCGGCCTGCTGTTCAACAAGCTGCGTGACGAGCAGGGCCTGGGCTACACGGTGACGGCCTTTTACCGCAGCCTGCCCGAAGCCGGTTTCATGGCCTTCTATATCGGGACCACGCCCCGCAATCTGGATGTGGCCCGGCAGGGCTTCAGCGGCATCATCAAGGACATCAAGACCGATCTGCTGCCCGCCGAGCTGCTGGCCAAGGGCCTGAACCGCATGGAAGGCAGCTATTATCGTGGTCGCCAGAGCCTGGGCGCGCGGGCCGACGAGGCCGCCAGCGAACGTTTGCTGGGCCAGCCCCAGGACTTCCAGAAGCGTTTGCTGGAAAAGGCCGCCAAGGTGACGCCGGAGCAGCTGCGCGAGGTCGCCCGCAAGTACTTGCTGGTGGACAAGATGTATGAAGTGACCCTGCTG
>NZ_JBNPNC010000062.1:0-12718 GCF_050314315.1 Desulfovibrio sp. SGI.102
CGTGTAGGCAATGATCAGCTGGGCCTTCCAGGCATCCTGCTTCTTGTAGGAGTCGTTGCGGTAGCTGCGCTTCCAGGTGTCGTCATCCACCATGTTCACGATATAGCTCAACTCCAGGTTGGCTTCCAGATTCTCATAGATCTGGTAGCTGTTCACCAGGTTGAATTCCAGCAGGCCGTCATTGGTGGTCAGGTACGGACCTTCGGGGGTACCGTTGTCCCAGCCTAGGCTTCCTTCACATACTTGGCCATGGCAGGGCTGTTGGTACCACCCCAGTAAGCCACACGGAAGGAGTGCTTCAGATCTTCCACAAAGCTCATGTCGTGGATGCGCAGACCCACGCCCCAGGTACCGGCATAGGTCAGGTTGCGGTCATACAGACGCGGGTCGCCCCAGCCATAGTTGCCGTCGCCCATGAAGGACATGAAATTAGCGCAACCGGACATGGTGGGCATACGCTCCGAACCGTTCTTCACGTTGCCGTCATCACCGGAGGAATACCAGCCGAAGATGCCGGGAGTACCCCAATCCAGCTTGTATTCCACCAGGGCTTTGACCAGCCAACCCTCGCGCTGGGTATCACCACGACGCCAGGCACCGCTGTTCAGCTGCTGCACATCATAGCGTCCCATGGATTCCACATAACCGTAGTTGATATCGACTTCGATGTTCAGCGGATCAAAGGCCGTGACGGCAATGGGCAGACCGGCCCAGAACGCAGAGCCATAGGATTTGTCGGTATCCAGCGTCCCGCCGTTGTAGGCCAGCGGATAAGGACGCAGGCTGTAGGGAGGATAGCTGCCCATATGCAGCCCGTTATCCATGGCATCCCAGGAGTTGACGCCGATCATGCCGTACATGGCCAGGGGGTCAGCTTCACACCTTCGAAGGTCAGCGGCAGCATGAGGGCGAACAGGTCCACGTTATCCTGGTAGTTGGCATCATCGTCAGGAGACCAGCGGTTGGCGGCACTGCTCTCGTTCCAGTTGTCGTTGAACAGACGGGCCCAGAAAGCTGTCAGGCCAACATTTTCGTTGAACTGGTAGTTGGCTACGACAGCGGCGGCATCGTCAAACAGCACCGCGGAGCCACCGGCCACATTGGGCATGGAGAGCCCCTGGATACCCATACGGAACTTGAGGTCGGTGTTGGGAACCGTCCAGTCGATATAGGCGTTTCTCAATTCCACGATGGTCTTGTCAGCGCCCAGGGCGCCGCCGGAAGATGCCTGGCCCCACATGGTGTCGCCGATTTCGAAGTAGACCGTACCGGACAGCGACTCGGAAGCCACCGCATCCAACTGCAAACGCACGAGCTGCATGGCACTGAGGGCGTCATCGGTATCCCGGGCCTTATTCGACGTCGCACCGGCCTGGCGGGTATGGCTCACGAAGGAACCATCCCCGGCCCCCACGCCCATCAGCCACATCCCCTGGGCTTTGAAATCGATAGCGTGAGCACCACTGGCAGCCCCCAACAACATGCCCGCAGCGAGCGCAAGAGTCATCAGCTTCTTCATGATAAAACCTTCCTCCCTAAATGAAAAATTTCCAGGCCTGAGAACTCCAAGTCCTTCACCGAGACATCTCCGGCAGGCCATCGACCTTATAGGACTCATCAAAAGAGTCTATTATCTTGTTGCGTTAGCATGGGCATATGGGTGGGTCAAGGCGATTGGTCAATTTATTGAATCACTCGACAGCGTCGTGAAAAAAAGAAGGAGCGAGGAAGAAAAAGGAGGCTGTCCCCCTAAAAAAAACGCCAGGGACTTGTGTGGAAAACGCCATACAAAAAACTGTTCCCTGCAAGACATCCTGTCCCCAAACATCTGCATGAAACGCCTGCTGCACCAGGCATGGCCTTTGCTCCATCCGCTCTCCCCTCCTCCGGACAAAAGAAAAGACGACCTCCGCCAGGCGAAAGATCGTCTTATCCAATAAAAAAGGGGGGCTTGCGCCCCCCTTGAAAGCATCGCTGTCGTAAAGACTAGAAGCTGTAAGCGAAGATCAGCTGGGCCTTCCAGGCGTCCTGCTTCTTGTAGGAATCGTTGCGGTAGCTGCGCTTCCAGGTGTCGTCGTCCATCATGTTCACGATGTAACCCAGTTCCAGGTTGGCTTCCAGGTTTTCGTAGATCTGGTAGCTGTTGACCAGGTTGAATTCCAGCAGACCGTCATTGGTGGTCAGGTAAGGACCGTCCTTTTCGCCGAGGTTGAGGTCGTTGTTGAAGTTCTGCCAGCCGTAGGAGCTGTTCACGTACTTGGCCATGGACGGGCTGTTGGTGCCGCCCCAGTAGGCCACGCGGAAGGAGTGCTTCAGGTCTTCCACGAAGCTCAGGTCGTGGACGCGCAGACCGATACCCCAGGTACCGGCGTAGCTCATGTTGCGGTCATACAGGCTGTCGGAAGTGGACCAGCCGTAGTTGCCGTCGCCCATGAAGGACATGAAATTGCCACAGGCGGAGATGCTGGGCATACGCTCGGAACCGTTCTTCACGTTGCCGTCGTCACCGGAAGCATACCAGCCGAAGATGCCGGGGGTACCCCAATCCATCTTGTATTCCACCAGGGCCTTGACCAGCCAGCCTTCACGCTTGGTATCGCCCATGCGGGTAAAGCTGTTGTCAGCGCGCTCAGCAGCGTAGCGACCCATGGATTCCACATAACCGTAGTTGATGTCCAGCTCGACGTTCAGCGGATCCCACAGGGTCAGGGAGATGGGCAGACCGGCCCAGAACATGGAACCGTAAGCCTTGCCGGTAGAGGACGGATCAAAAGCGAACGCATCACCGCCGTTGGCGTAACGGGCATAGGGAGCGGTGGAGGTCAGGGTATTGGTGTTGGCACCAGCCATGCCGTACATGGCCCAGGGGGTCACCTTCACGCCGTCGAAGGTCAGGGGCACCATCAGGGCGAACAGGTCCATGTTGTCATGGTAGTTCACGCGATCCGCGCGAGAAGAGTAGTTGTCGTTGTAAGGACGGGCCCACATGGCGGTCAGGGCCACGTTTTCGTTGAACTGGTAGCTGGCGGTGATGGCAGCCACGTCGTCATCCAGGATGGCGGAACCACCGGCCACGTTGGGCAGCTGGATGCCCTGGATACCCATGCGGAACTTGAGATCGGTGTTGGGCACCATCCAGTCGATGTAGGCGTTCTTCAGTTCCACGATCCTCTGGTCAGCCCCCATTGCACCGCCATCGTCGTTCTTGCCCCAGTGGGTATCACCGATTTCGAAGTACACGGTACCGGACAGGGCTTCGGAAGCCACGGCGTCCAACTGCAGGCGGACACGCTGGGAAGCACCGAAGATATCATCGGTATCAGCGGCCTTGTTGTGGTTGCTGGCCTTGTTGTCCTTGACATGGCTCACCAGGGAGCCGTCACCGGCGGAGAAGCCCATCAGCCACTGGCCTTTGGCCTTGAAATCAATAGCGCTGGCGCCGGTAGCGGCACCCAGCAGCATGCCCGCAGCAAGAGCGAGGGTCATCAGCTTTTTCATGATAAAAACCTTCCTTCCTGAGAGAAATTTCCTGACGTGCATGGGACGTTCCTCCCCAGGGACATCCCAGCCAGACATGGCAAAACTGTATCCGTTTTCCACGTGAGTACAAATTTTGCTACGCAAGCATACGCATGCCCTTTCTCGCCGTCAAGAGGGAAAGGACAATTTTTTGAACCGTGTCATAAAGTGACAGGATCGGGCAATCCGGGATGGCGGAGTATTCTGCTGACGATTCTTTCAGCCCGGGCTGTGCGGATCAGCCCCTCAGAAAAAGGCTGTCCACCATTCTCCAGAGAAACATCGTACTACACAGTATATGCCCGCGCATCTCGGGCACACTCTATCTGAAACAATAAAAGCCCCGCCGGAGCGGGGCTGGAAGACCGGGGGGCCGAAGCCCCCACGGTCGAACTTCCCAAGCCGAAGCTTAGAAGGAGTACACGAAGGACAGGTTCACGTTCCAGGCGTCGTACACGCCGTCGCCGCCCAGAGCGCTACGGCCGGGGTTCTTGCCCCAGGTGCTGGTGCTGTCATCCAGCCACAGAGCCACATAAGCGGCATCCAGCATGACGGTGAAGTTGTCGTACATCTTGTAGGTGTTGGTCAGACCGATTTCCAGAGCGTAGTCGTCGGTGGTCAGGTACATGGGATCGTAAGAGAAGCTACCTTTGTCCACAGCCTTCACACCGCGCTTTTCAAACGGAGCATAGTCGCTCACATACTTGGCCATCTTGGGAGCGTTGGTACCGCCCATGAAGTTCACACGCAGGGTGTGCTTCAGGTCTTCCAGGAAGCTCACGTCCTTCAGGCGGGCGCCGATGCCCCAAGTACCCACCATAGTGGAACCCAGCACGCCTTCACGGGCGATGTAGGGATTGCCGTTGAAGGCGAAGTTGGAGAAGCCGTTGTTGCCGTTGGCGCTCACCACGGGCATGCGCTCGGAACCGTTGCGGGGATTGTTGTCGTCACCGGTGGAGTACCAGCCGTACAGACCGGGAGTACCCCAATCCAGCTTGTATTCCAGCAGCAGGCTGGCCAGCCAGCCTTCGCGGTTCATCTTTTCGTCAGCATAGGCAGCGGAACCGTAGTTCACATCCCAGGCGATGCGGAAGGGATCCCAGTAGGTCACTTCGCCGGTCACGCCGGCCCAGAAGGCATTGCCGTAGGTATCCAGGGGATCGGTGCCGGCGAAGCCGGAGACCAGACCGTTGGAAGCGCGGGTCCAGGCGTTGCCTCCGCTGAACTTCTTGGTCTTGTCTTCCGGGTGCTTCCATTCATGAAACATGCCGGGGCCCATGGCGGCGTACATGACCCAAGGAGTCACCTTCACGCCGTCGAAGGTCAGGGGCAGCAGGACGGCGAACATGTCCATGTTGTCCATGTAGTTCTGGTAGCCTTCCTTGTCACCGTTCCACTCGTAGCCGCTGTTGTCGTTGTAGGGACGAGCCCAGAAAGCGGTCAGGCCCACGTTTTCGTTGAACTGGTAGTTCAGGCTGATGGCGGCCACGTCATCATCCATGATCTGGGAGGCATTGGTGGTGAAGCTGGGCAGAGCGATGCCCTGGATACCCATGCGGACCTTCAGGTCGGTCTGGGGCACCATCCAGTCGATGTAGGCGCGCTTCAGTTCCACGACCTTGCCGTCAGCGCCCAGAGCGCCGCCGTTGTCGTTGTCGCCCCACACCTGGTCGCCGATTTCGAAGAACACGGTACCGGACAGGGCTTCGGAAGCCACGGCGTCCAACTGCAGGCGAACACGCTGGGTAGCTTCGAATTCGTCTTCGTGGTTGCCGTTACGGCTGTAACCGGAGTTGGCGGCAGCCTTGCTTTCACCGAATTTGCCGTGCATGCCGTAGTTGAAATCCATGATCCACTGGCCCTTGGCCTTGAAGTCGATAGCGTTGGCGCCGGTAGCAGCACCCAGCATCATAGCGGCAGCCAGAGCGAGAGTCATAAGCTTCTTCATGATAATACCTTCCTTCATTACTTCCGCATCTTTCGATCCCATCCACTACGGGATCTTTTTCCCTTGCGGGACCCCATTCCTGACCTGTGCGGAGCGGGTCAGGAATCCCGGCCGATACGGCCGGAGCTGAAAGCTCGTTTTTGAAAGCTCGCGGCAGCGGTCTGCTTGTCCGTCGAACTTGTAAAAATTTTTATACCCCTTTCTTGACCTTGTCAACGTTTCTTTAAAAAAAACAATAGTTTACATCACATTATCTATATCGTTTTTTAGATAAAATTTTTTCACAAACCAGTTTCTCAAGCATGGATTCCCCGAAAAAATAAAAAAAGCTAACCTATTGAACGACAAAAGCCCCGCCGAAGCGGGGCTTAAAAACCATGAGGCAGAAGCTTTCACGGTCGGCGCTTTCCAATCAACGCAGAGAAAAAGGATACGGAGATCTGCTGATGATCCAGACACCATAGCAGCCTGCGGATCTCAGAAAAGCCATCACGGCATGTGCAAAGCGCTATAGATCGCGCCCGACATGCCAACAAGATCGCCCTTATCATTATAAGAGCTTTAGCCCTCCCTCTCACACTAGCGTCTCCCGTTCCTCAAACGCAAAAAGCCCCGCCGAAGCGGGGCTTACAAACCGGGGGGCCGAAGCCCCCACGGTCGAACTTCTCAAGCCGAGGCTTAGAAGGAGTACACGAAGGACAGGTTCACGTTCCAGGCGTCGTACACGCCGTCGCCGCCCAGAGCGCTACGGCCGGGGTTCTTGCCCCAGGTGCTGGTGCTGTCATCCAGCCACAGAGCCACATAAGCGGCATCCAGCATGACGGTGAAGTTGTCGTACATCTTGTAGGTGTTGGTCAGACCCACTTCCAGAGCGTAGTCATCAGTGGTCAGATACATGGGATCGTAGCCCAAGCCATATTCGGCAAGGGATTCGGTACCACGCTTCTGGAAGTCCTTACCATCATTACGCACATACTTGGCCATCTTGGGAGCGTTGGTGCCGCCCATGAAGTTCACACGCAGAGTGTGCTTCAGGTCTTCCAGGAAGCTCATGTCCTTCAGGCGGGCGCCGATGCCCCAGGTACCCACCATGGTGGAGCCCAGGATACCTTCACGAGCGATGTAGGGGTTGCCGTTGAAGGCGAAGTTGGAGAAGTCGTTGTTGCCGTTGGCGCTCACCACAGGCATGCGCTCGGAACCGTTGCGGGGGTTGTTGTCGTCACCGGTGGAGTACCAGCCGTACAGACCGGGAGTACCCCAATCCAGCTTGTATTCCAGCAGCAGGCTGGCCAGCCAGCCTTCGCGGTTCAGCTTCTGATCTTCGTAAGCGGCGGAACCGTAGTTCACATCCCAAGCGATGCGGAAGGGATCCCACAGGGTCACTTCGCCGGTCACGCCAGCCCAGAAGGCGTTGCCGTAGGTGTCCCACTTATCCGTGCCACGGAAGCCAGAGACCATACCAGCACCGGCACGGCCCCAAGCATTACCGAAGGAAGACATGGTCCACTTCGTCTTAGCATCATTAAACTTACCGTCAATCATGCCGGGGCCCATGGCGGCGTACATGACCCAAGGGGTCACCTTCACGCCGTCGAAGGTCAGAGGCAGCAGCACGGCGAACATGTCCATGTTGTCCATGTAGTTATCGTACTGGGTGCCACCGAAATCACTGTTCTTGTAGTAGCCGGCATTGTCATTGTAAGGACGAGCCCAGAAAGCGGTCAGGCCCACGTTTTCGTTGAACTGGTAGTTCAGGCTGACGGCGGCCACGTCATCATCGAGGATCTGGGAGGCATTGGTGGTGAAGCTGGGCAGAGCGATGCCCTGGATACCCATGCGGACCTTCAGGTCGGTCTGGGGCACCATCCAGTCGATGTAGGCGCGCTTAAGTTCCACGACCTTGCCGTCAGCGCCCAGAGCGCCGCCGTTGTCGTTGTCGCCCCACACCTGGTCGCCGATTTCGAAGAACACGGTACCGGACAGGGCTTCGGAAGCCACGGCGTCCAACTGCAGGCGAACACGCTGGGTAGCTTCGAATTCGTCTTCGTGGTTGCCGTTACGGCTGTAACCGGAGTTGGCGGCAGCCTTGCTTTCACCGAATTTGCCGTGCATGCCGTAGTTGAAATCCATGATCCACTGACCCTTGGCCTTGAAGTCGATAGCGTTGGCGCCGGTAGCCACGCCCATCATCATAGCGGCAGCCAGAGCGAGAGTCATAAGCTTCTTCATGATAATACCTTCCTTCATTACTTCCGCATCTTCCGATCCCGTCCACTACGGGATCATTTTCCCTTGCGGGACCCCATTCCTGACCTGTGCGGAGCGGGACAGGAATCCCGGCCGATACGGCCGGAGCTGAAAGCTCATTTTTAAAAGCTCGCGGAGCGATCTGCTTGTCCGTCGAACTTGTAAAAATTTTTAAACCCCTTTTATCAGTTTGTCAATATTAAGTGATAAAAAACGATATAGGCTTGTTAATTTCAGGCGACACCATAAAAAGAGTCTTTCTTTACAGCATGATAGCAAGACAATCTTTAAAATCATCCATGCGAAATGCACCCGCAAAGCGAAAATTTCCACAGCCCCGGCCGGAAAATCCCCTTGGGGCGGGACAGAAAACTGAACCATGCATTTCCCCCATCAAGCTTGGCCACGGCACCAGGACAAACGTGCCGCACCAGGCCCGGAGCATGCGGAGGCGTCCGCCACTCTTCCCGGTATTGCGCGGCGGCGCGAAAGATCCCGCACGCGGACGGCTCTCCTGACAGTTCCAGGGACAGGCATCGACCGCAGGCCCCGATCACTCCCAAAAGAACAGCCAGGAAAATTCCCCGCCTCCCGGTTCATTTCGGTGGCCCCCGTCCGAACCGGTTGCGAAATCCGACAGTTTGTGCCGCACGATGAGCCCCTTTCCACGGCACTACATTAGTATATGGACGGCGGCGGCCATGCCCGCATGCAGGAGCATGCGTCTCTCCCCCGCTTTCATAAAAATTTTGCCCGTCCGTCCTGTGCTTCCGGCCCTTTTCTTGCATTGACATGGACATGAGGAATGTATATGATTATATATTAAATTTTGTTGAACAATTCCAGCACATTACGAGGCAAATATGTTCACCAATCGCGGCAAGGCCCTGACTTTTGACGATATCTTGCTTGTCCCCAGCTATTCGGAAGTGACTCCCGACGCCGTGGACATCTCCACCTGGCTCACTCCTTCCATCGAATTGCGCATCCCCCTGCTCTCCGCCGCCATGGACACGGTCACCGAATCGGCCATGGCCATCAGCATGGCGCGTATGGGCGGCATCGGCATCATCCATAAGAACATGCCCATCGAACGCCAGCGCCTGGAAGTGGAACGCGTCAAGAAGAGCGAAAGCGGCATGATCCTTGACCCCGTTACCGTTTCCTCCCGCAACTCCGTGCAGGAAGCCCTGGACCTGATGGCGGATTTCCGCGTGTCCGGTCTGCCCGTCGTGGATGACGGCAAGCTGGTGGGCATCCTCACCAACCGTGACGTGCGCTTCATCGAAGACGCCTCCGCCATCCGCGTGGGCGAAGTGATGACCAGCAAGAACCTGGTCACCGTGCCCATGGGCACCTCCCTGGAAGAAGCCAAGCGTCACCTGCACGAACACCGCATCGAAAAGCTCCTCGTGGTGGACGAGAACGAGCGCCTGCGCGGCCTCATCACCATGAAGGACATCGACAAAGTCCAGAAATACCCCAACGCCTGCAAGGACAGCGCCGGCCGCCTGCGCGTGGGTGCCGCCATCGGCATCGGCCGCGACTGCGACGAACGCGCCGAGCAGCTCATCCAGGCCGGTGTGGACGTGCTCGTCCTGGACTCCGCCCACGGTCATTCCCTGAACGTGCTCAAGGCCATCCGCAAGGTCAAGACCGCGTACCCCAACTGCCAGCTGGTGGCTGGTAACGTGGCCACCTACGAAGGTGCCCGCGCCGTGCTCGAAGCCGGTGCCGACGCCGTCAAGGTGGGCATTGGCCCCGGCTCCATCTGCACCACCCGCATCGTGGCCGGTGTGGGCGTGCCGCAGGTGACCGCCGTCATGGACGGCAGCCGCGCTGCCCGCGAGATGGACCGCTGCTGCATCGCTGACGGCGGCATCAAGTTCTCCGGTGACATCGTCAAGGCCCTCGTGGTGGGCGCCCACTCCGTGATGATCGGCTCCCTGTTCGCCGGTACCGAAGAAAGCCCGGGCGAAACCATCCTCTACCAGGGTCGTACCTACAAGATCTACCGCGGCATGGGTTCCATCGACGCCATGAAGGACGGCAGCTCCGACCGTTATTTCCAGGAACGCAGCAAGAAGCTGGTCCCCGAAGGCATCGTGGGACGCGTGCCTTACCGTGGCCATGTGATGGAAGCCATCTATCAGCTCATGGGCGGTCTGCGTTCCGGTATGGGTTATGTGGGTGCCCGCACCCTCAACGACCTGTTCGAGAACACCACCTTCTGTGAGATCTCGGCGGCGGGCCTGCGTGAAAGCCACGTGCACGACGTCATCATCACCAAGGAAGCCCCCAACTATCGCATCGACAACTAGCCTCAGACCTGCGGGCGATCGCTGCAGCGACCGCCCGCATCCGTTTGGTGCTTGCATCCTGTTTTCCGGCAGCCAGGCTGCCCGTTCATGACATTATATAAAGGACGCCGTCCCTCCCGGGCGGCGTCCGCATACATTGCAAGGAACACTCATGGCGCACAGCAAGGTCATTATCATTGACTACGGTTCGCAGGTCACCCAGCTCATCGCACGGCGTGTGCGTGAAGCCGGCGTGTATTCCGAAATCCATGCCTGCAACGTCACCGCCGCCGAAGTGGCCGCTATGGCTCCTTCGGCCATCATCCTTTCCGGCGGTCCTGCCAGCGTGGGCGAAGCCGATGCCCCCACCCTGGACAAGGGCTTCCTGGAACTGGGCGTGCCGGTGCTGGGCATCTGCTACGGCATGCAGCTGCTGGCCCAGAACCTGGGCGGCGAACTGGCCCAGTCCCTGACCCGCGAATACGGCCCGGCCGACCTGACCCTGAAAGCCTCCTGCGCCTTGTGGGACAGCCTGGACAGCTCCAAGGCCAGCCGCGTGTGGATGAGCCACGGCGACAAGGTCAAGACTCCCCCGCCCGGCTTCGTGATCACCGGCAGCACCCCCACCCTCGAAGTGGCTGCCATGGCCGATGAAAGCCGCAAGATCTACGCCGTGCAGTTCCATCCCGAAGTGCACCACAGTGTGGACGGCGACGCCATGCTGCGCAACTTCCTGTTCAAGGTCTGCAACATCGTGCCCGACTGGAGCATGTCCAGCTTCGTGGAACGCGTGGTCAAGGAAATGGCCGAAAAGATCGGCGACAAGCACGTGGTCTGCGCCCTTTCCGGCGGCATCGACTCCACCGTGGTGGCCGTGCTGCTGCACAAGGCCATCGGCCATCGCCTGCACTGCATCTTCGTGGATAACGGCCTGCTGCGCCTCAACGAAGGCGAGGAAGTGGTCAGCTATCTGCGCGAGCACTTTGACCTGAACCTCAACTTCGTCCAGGCCCAGGATCGCTTCCTCGACCTGCTCAAGGGTGTGGAAGATCCCGAGAAGAAGCGCAAGATCATCGGCCACACCTTCATCGACATCTTCGACGAAGAAGCCAGGAAGCTGCCCGAAGTGGAATACCTGGCCCAGGGCACCCTGTACCCCGACGTCATCGAATCCGTGTCCCACAAGGGCCCCAGCGCCGTCATCAAGAGCCACCACAACGTGGGCGGCCTGCCCGAGACCATGAAGCTCAAGCTGGTGGAACCCCTGCGCGAACTCTTCAAGGACGAAGTGCGCAAGGTGGCCGCCGAGCTGGGCATGCCCGATTCCATCGTCTGGCGCCATCCCTTCCCCGGTCCCGGCCTGGCCATCCGCGTGCTGGGCGAGATCACCGAAGAACGCCTGAACATCCTGCGCCAGGCCGACAAGATCGTGCAGGAAGAACTGCGCGAGTCCGGCTGGTACCGCAAGGTCTGGCAGGGCTTTGCCGTGCTGCTGCCGCTGAAGACCGTGGGCGTCATGGGCGACGGCCGTACCTATGAGCACGTCATCGCCCTGCGCGTGGTGGATAGCGTGGACGCCATGACCGCCGACTGGGCCCGCCTGCCCGCCGACCTCATCGCCCGCATGTCCGGCCGCATCATCAACGAGGTCAAGGGCGTCAACCGCGTGGTTTACGACGTCTCCTCCAAGCCCCCGAGCACCATCGAGTGGGAATAATGCCGAAGCAGCAGGCTCCTTGTCCTGCTTCCGGCCACAGTGCCGGCGCACTGTGAAGACAGCATAAAAAAAGAGCTGACGGCTTGCCTGTCAGCTCTTTTTTTATCATGGCGCTGCAACGCTATGCCAGCTCGTCTTCCTCCACATCACGCAGCGCCTTGTTCCCCGCCGTTTTCCACTCCGTCCGGCCATTGGCGTTCCTGCCCAGGACGACAGCCGCCGCCAGAGAAGGGCTGGTGAAGATATGGTCTTTCACAAAATGGAAGTCCGCATCGACGATCCCTTTTTCGAGCAGACTGTCACGCAGACGGCGCAAGCTCTCTGCCATGCTGGGGACCACGGGCGAAGCGATGGTCGATCCCTTGAGCACGGCAAAACCATCCGCCACGACAAGCCCTTTGGCGGCGGCCCCCCTGGCAGCATTGATGAAAAAGCAGGTCGGCTCATTCTGTTGCCCCACGCTGCTTTCTTCCAGGGTATCGAAAAGCTTGTAGCCCAGCGTATTGACGAGCAGACGGGCGTTGCTGATGAACTCCTGCAACATGGCCTCGTCATACTCCGAGATCGAGGAGCAGGGGGGGACCGTGCTGTTGATGATGACGGCTCTTCCCGAATCCTGTGCCAGGCAATAGAACCTGTTCTCAAGATATTTCACGTGCGCCTTGTTGAGCAGATCATCCTTGCTGATGACGACGATGGCATCGCTCCAGTAATCCGCATCATGCAGATGCTGCTTCAGACGTGTGCAGACCTTTTCCGCCTCACCGATGTAGACGGTATCCGTATTGTTCTCATCCTTCCCCAGCAGGAAATAGACGCCGGTGTTCTCGGCATCGGCCCGCTGGGAAAAGACAGAAAGTTCATTGCGCGAGACCTTGTAGATGCGGCCGTTCCAGTTGGAGAGCTCGCACATGATGCGACCATTGGGATTACCGTCAAAAATATACATCTGTATCGTTTTGCTGAATGCCACAGATGCTCCCCCTC
>NZ_JBNPNC010000063.1:0-12509 GCF_050314315.1 Desulfovibrio sp. SGI.102
GAGGATGCGGCCGCGGGCGTGGGTATTTCATAGGGAAAATACCGATGGTGTTTTCCTGCCCGCAAGAAGAGGAAAGGGGATGCCGCAAGCGGCATCCCCCTTTTTGTCATGGTTGGGCCATGGAGTCCTAGCCCCACAAAACGAGGCGCGTCTCCAGAGGCGAGGACAGGCCTTCGGTGCAGGGCATGACGCGCACACCGTACACATGGATCCCGCTGCGGGAAGGCGTGTAGGTGCAGACAAAGGTCATGGTCCCGTCCACCCCTTCGCTCTCCGGCTGCATCTCCACCACATCGGGCGTTTCCGTAAAAGTGGAGCCGTCGCCGGGACCGGCCACCAGCTGGACCAGCAGCTCGTCGAGCTTCATGCTGCCGGGATGCACGGTCACGGCCACATGCAGGGACTGGCCGTCCAGCAGGCTGTCTTCCTTGATGCCTTCGATGCGGATGGTATCCATCTGCACGGAGCCGAAGCGCACGTTGACGTCCTGCTTCCATTGGCTCAGATGGCGGGCCAGGGCGTAGTGGTTGCTGCGGATCTCCTGATGGCTGGTGGCCGCCGGGATGTAGTAGTCGCTAAGGTAATCGCGCAGCATGCGGTGCGAGCTGTACTGGGCGATGAGCGTCTGCATGGCCTTGCGGACGCGCAGCAGCCAGTTGTGGGGCCGGTTGTCCGCATCGCGCTCGAAGTACAGCGGGATCACCTTGTCTTCCAGCAGGGAATACAGGGAGGCCGCATCGTCATAGTCGCTCTGTTCGGGGCCCAGGCTGCCTTTGGCCACCAGGGGGCCGATGGTCCAGCCGTTGGTGCCGTTGTAGCCTTCGCACCACCAGCCGTCGGCCACGCTGAGATTGAGGCCGCCGTTGACCGCCACTTTCTGGCCGCTGGTGCCGCAGGCCTCGTAGGGGCGGCGGGGATTGTTGAGCCAGACATCGCAGCCCTGCACCATCAGGCGGGAGATCGCCAGGCTGTAATCCTCGATAAAGAAGATCTTGCCGAAGAAACGGGGCGACAGCATGTGCTGGAAGAGTTCCCGGATCAGGCCGATGCCCTGGCCATCGGCAGGATGGGCCTTGCCGGCAAAGACGAATATGACGGGCTGGCCGCTCTTTTCCAGGATACGGGCCAGACGGTCCACATCGGCAAAGAGCAGGGTCGCACGTTTGTACGGTGCAAAGCGGCGGGCAAAGCCGATCACCAGGGTCTCGGGGGTCAGCCGGGACGTCATCTCCTGCTGCTTTTCGTAGGGGATGGCGAATTTTTTGAAGAACTCCGGCAGGCTGGAGCGGATGGTTTCCAGCAGGTGCTTTTTCTGGGTCTGGCGGGCCGTCCAGAGGTCGGCATCGGGGATGTCCGCGATGCAGGTCCATTTCTGGTCGTCGGGCGTCAGTTCCTGCCAGCCTTCGCCCAGGTGCTTTTGCAGCAGGGGACGCATGGCCGGACCGGCGTAGGAGGGCACATGGATGCCGTTGGTCACGGAGAAAATGGGGATCTCCGCCACCGGGACCCCCTGCCAGCCTTCCTGCCACATATGGCGGGAGACCACACCGTGCAGGGCGCTGACGCCGTTGGCCTTCATGGAATACTTGAGGGCCAGGACGGTCATCTCGAAGACGTTGCGCTCGCTGCCTTCGAAGCGGCCCATATTGACCAGGGTCTGCCAGCTGATGCCCACGGTCTGGATGTAGGGCTTGAAATAGGCCTCCATGCTTTCCAGCGAGAAACGCTCGTTGCCGGCATCCACGGGCGTATGGGTCGTGAACAGGGTGCTGCCGCGCACCACTTCGCCCGCCTCTTCGAAGGACAGGCCATTCTCCTGCATGAGCAGGCGGATGCGTTCGAAGATGAGGAAGGCCGAATGCCCTTCGTTCATATGATAGGCGGCGGGGCGGATGTCCAGGGCGCGCAGCATGCTCACGCCGCCCCGGCCCAGCAGGATCTCCTGCCGCAGGCGGATATCGCGGTCGGCTTCATACAGGCGGGCCGTGATCTTGCGGTCCTCCGCCGTATTGGAGGGCAGGTTGGTGTCCAGCAGGTAGAGGTTGATCCGTCCCACGCGCACCAGCCAGATCTGGACGTGCAGGCGGCGGCCCGGCATCTGCAGGTAGATCTCGCGGGGTTTGCCGTCCTGATCCTTGACCTGCTCTATGGGCAGGGTGACGAAATCGTTTTCGGGATAGACTGGGGTCTGGTCGCCGTTCTTGTCGATGATCTGGCGGAAGTAGCCGTTCTTGTACAGCAGGCCCACGGCCACCAGCGGGATGTTCAGGTCACTGGCGGATTTCAGGTGGTCGCCGGAAAGGACGCCCAGACCGCCGGAGTAGATGGGCAGGCATTCGCTCAGGCCGTATTCTGTGGAGAAATAGGCCAGAGGCTGCTGCGGGGTCAGGGGGCCGAAGCTTTGCGGCGCCTTGGTCATGTAGGCATCGAAGGCCGCCATGGTCTGGTTGTACAGCCGCAGGTAGCTCTGCTCGTGGGCCACGATGATCAGCCGTGCCCGGGTGGCTTTTTCCAGCGTGGCGATGGGATTGTGGTTGCTGCGTTCCCATTCTTCTTCGTTGAGGGCCGAGAAGAGATAGTGGCATTCGGGGTGCCAGCTCCACCAGAGGTTGTGGGCCAGCTCACGCAGGCGGCCGATGGCCGGGGGCAGTGAGGTCAGGGCCGTGAAGCTGTGCAGGTTGGGCGTGGTGGACATGGTGGCCGCCAGCACACGGGTCAGGGTCGTGCTGCCGCCGGCGGGCTGCGAGCTGCGCTGGCGTGCCTTGTCCAGGGCCAGACCGTAGGCCTGCACATAGTAGGGGAAAAACTGCTCCCAGGAGCAGCCTTCGGCCACATGGCGCACCATGTGCCGGTGTTCCTGCATCTGCTCTTCGGGCAGGGAGGCATACTGCAGGAGCACGTCGCGCAGGCTGGCCGCGGTCTCGTCATACGAGGTCTGGCGGCGGCAGATGATGGTCACGCCGTTCTTATCGCGCTGGCTGGAGCGCAC
This sequence comes from Desulfovibrio sp. SGI.102, assembly GCF_050314315.1. Classification (NCBI taxonomy): domain Bacteria; kingdom Pseudomonadati; phylum Thermodesulfobacteriota; class Desulfovibrionia; order Desulfovibrionales; family Desulfovibrionaceae; genus Desulfovibrio; species Desulfovibrio sp. SGI.102. The sequence continues at coordinate 2,990 of NZ_JBNPNC010000063.1, forward strand.
CCACATGCCGAAGCCGGAAAGGTCTGTGGTGACCGTGGGCACGGCATGGGCGGCGCTTTCCTGCGGGGTATAGCCCCAGGGCTCGTACCAGGAGGGGAATACGCCCAGATCGCAGGCGGCCAGCACCTCTTCATAGCGCATGTTCAGGAAGCCGTCCTTGCCGTCGAGCAGGGCAGGATCGAAGATGACCTGCACGTGGTTCTCCGGCCTGTTGTCCAGGCCCAGGCGCTGGCAGGCATTGAGGATGGGATCGTTGGGCTGGTTGTAGACGTGATGGCTGCTGATCCAGAAGCCGCCCTGGCCGGGGAGTTTGGCCGGGTCGCCGCTGACGGCGTCGGCATTGACCCCGCTGTGTCCGCCCATGACCGCGCACAGGGCCAGCACATTGGACTGGGACTGGCTGAGGGCCATATTGACCATGCCGAGGGCGTCAAGGAACACGTCGATGCCCTTGTTGTGATACTCATAACGGCCGGACACGAGGAAGACGCGGGTATCCTCGGGCAGGCGGCGGCGCAACAGACGGCCGGCGGCCTCCAGCAACCGCTGCCGGGAAGCCGCGGCCAGGCTCCTGTCCCGGCTGTAGTCGGGGATGACGCGCAAGTCCAGACCGTTGAGGGTCAGCACATCGGGGGTACGCCCCAGAAAGACGCCCGCCTCGTCGGCCGTGATGCGGCTGACGGTGGTGAAGCAGTCGGCTTCGCGTGCCGAGGCCGTCTCCATGGAGCATTTGGCCGTGATATTGTAGGCCCCGGCCTCATGCTTGGGGTTGATCTGGTGCATCTGCTTGTAGATGTCGAAGCCGGAACCGGCCATGGAGCGCCCCAGCATGGTGGCGTGCGTGGTGAAGACCGTGCCCACATAGGGGGCGTTGGTCTTGAGATAGAGCAGGCCGCCGCCGCACATCCATTCGTGGAAGTGGGCCAGGGCCGGGCCGTCGGCAGGGATGTGCAGCGCCTTGCAGGCGGCTTCGATCACTTCGCCGCAGGCCGTGCTGAACATGACCGGTTCCACATAGTCCCAGCCGCCGGAGATGGAGTCCACGCCGTAGCGGTTCCAGAGCGAGAACAGCAGCTGGCTCTGGTCGTAACGGTCACGGTACCCGACCAGGATGACTTTGGGGCGGCCGGGGATGTTCCAGCGGCCGAAGCGGCAGCTCAGGTTGCGCCGGTCGGTCTCCTGGCGCAGCTCCTGCCAGCAGGGCTCGTCGGTCTCTTCAAAGTCGGGGTTGTTGCCCAGGTCGGGCCCCAGAAGAAAATAATTTTCTCCAAAGGCAGCCAGGGCTTCCAGGATCTTGCTGCTGACGACGGCATAGATGCCGCCGACCTTGTTGCAGACCTCCCAGCTGACTTCGAAGAGGGTCGCGTTTGACAGATCTTGTGACATTGAGACGGATCTCCTTGCATTCATGAAAGCCCCCGGAGAGGTCTGTCCGGGCCATGCCTTCGCGCAGGGCATGATCCGTCAGGCAGGCCGTGCCGGGAGTGCGCTAACTGCGGGACGCTCCGGCAGCGGGCAGGGGGGCATCCAGGGTCAGGCCGAAGTCGGCCAGTACGTTCATGTAGTTGATGTAGGCATCATAGGGGGTGCCGTACGGATTGAAATAGCTGTGCACGTCGCCGTCGGCGAACCACTTGGTGCACATATAGTAAAAATGGTCGGATGTCTGCAGGCGTCGCCAGGTGCGCAGCAGATCTTCGTTGCCGCTGGCCTTCACCTTTTCTTCCAGACGGTAGACAGCCGTGATGGCATCCTGCTGCATGTCATTGCCCAGCCAGGCGGTCAGGTCGCGTTCGGCGTCGGCCCAGGACATGAAATTGTGCACGTCGAGACTGGCCACGGGCTGGAACATGGCCGCCGCTTCGGTGGGCGTCACGAAACTAAAGCCCGGCAGGGAAAGCAGGACGTCCGGCAGGGCCTCCATGAACTGGAAGATGCCCGTGGATTCCCACTGGTGCTCGCCAAAGGTCTCGTAGTCCATGAACAGGTTGATGATGTCCCCTGCGGCCCCGGAGGCCTGGGCCCAGCTGGCGAATTTTTCCGCCGTCAGCGGGAATTCCGGCCATTCGTGGTTGGAGAAGCGGAAGGCGATGTCGTCGGAAAGGCGGTAGTTCTTGAGCAGCAGGCGCAGAGAGTCGCACCCCGAAGGCCTGTAGACGAAGTTGGGGCTGCGCCAGCCCAGCACATGGTCGGCGCCTTCCGCCAGGATGGCCTTGTAGCCCATTTCCTCCACGGTACGGGCCAGGGCGTTGTTGTAGATGAGCTCGGTATTGCGGAACGAGGTGGGCCGCACTCCGAACAGCTCTTCGATGCGGTCATCGTGCAGGCGGACCTGCTCCCGGAACTCGTCAGGCGAGTAGAGGAAGGCCAGCGAGTGGTTGTAGGTCTCGGAAAGCAGCTCCACGCAGCCGGTGGCCACCAGCTCCCGGTAGCTCTGGATGACTTCCGGGGCGTAGGTCTCGAACTGGTCCAGGGCCGTGCCGGAGATGGAGAAACTCACCTTGAACTGCCCCTCATGGCGCCGGATGAGCTTGAGCAGCAGGGCGTTCATGGGCAGATAGCATTTGCGCGCCACCTTGAGGAGGATGCCGCAGTTGGCGTTCTCGTCCTCGTACCAGGAATTGGCGCCGATATCGAAGAAGGTGTAGTGGCGCAGGCGGTACGGCTGATGTACCTGAAAATAGAAACAGATGGCGGACATGCTATCTCCTCCCCGCAACAAGCTGGTCGTAGATGGCGCGCAGCTTGGTGGCGGCATTCTCCCAGCGGATGTTCTTCAGTTCTTCACGGCAATTGCGGACTTCCTCGGCGGCCAGCAGGGGATAGGCCAGCAGGGCGCAGATCTTGTTGGCCATTTCCCGCACATCCCAGAAGTCGACCTTGATGGCGTTGCGTACCACTTCCGCCACGCCGGACTGGCGCGAGATGAGGACGGGGACGTCGTAGGCCATGGCTTCCAGCGGCGCGATGCCGAAGGGCTCGGAAACGCTGGGCATGACGTAAAGGTCGCTCATGGCGTACATGCGGTCCACTTCGCCGTTGCGCAAAAAGCCCGTGAAATGGAATCTGTCCCCGATGCGCAGGTGGGCCACACGGCGCACCATGTTGGGCAGCATGTCGCCGCTGCCGGCCATGATGAAACGCGTGTGGGGCAGACGGTCCAGTACCAGCTTGGCGGCTTCGACAAAATAGTCGGGGCCCTTCTGGTAGGTGACGCGGCCCATGAACAGGACCCGCTTCTCATGACGGCAGCGTTCGGGGATGACCACGCTCTTGTGGATGTCATTGCGGGAGACGGCGTTGTGGACCACGGAGATCTTGTCCTCGGGGATGCCGTACTGCGCCATGACTTCCTGCTTGGTGTAGTGGCTCACGGCCACGACGCGGTCGGCGGCCTCCATGCCTGCCTTTTCGATGTCGGCCACGGTCTGGTTGAGGTTGTCGCCGCTGCGGTCATGCTCCAGGGCATGGATATGGGCCACCAGCGGTTTGCCCGTCAGCTGCTTGACCAGCATCCCCGCCGGATAGGTCATCCAGTCATGGACGTGGATGACGTCGAATTCCAGGCGTCCGGCGATGACGGCCGCGGCGCAGGCATAACGGTAGACCTCGCTCATGAGGTCTTCGCCGTAACCGCCGTGCAGCGTCAGGGTCTCGCACTGTTCCCGGCTCTCTGCGATCTCGCGCAGAAGGTGCTCCCGCTCCGGGCCTTCATGCTGCAAGACGGTCCGCAGGGTCGGGTCGGCCAGACGTTTTTCGGAAAGCAGACGCTGGAGCTCCCGGTGCTCTTTCAGATAGCTGCCGCTGTTCAGATAGGGGCGCAGCGGCGAGTCGATATATTCCAGATGCAGCTTTTCGCGCCAGATCTCTTCGATCTCGTCCCGGAAGCCGGGGACGAGCTCCGTGTACTGGCGGTCATGCCATATCTCGCGCACGTCTTCTTCGCGCCGGAGACGGGCGCTGCGGGTGCAGACCCGGGTGCCCGAGGCGGAAAACATGGTCAGGCCGTCCTGCAGATGGACGGGGCGGTCACTTTCGGCACGGGGCAGGACAAAGAAGATCTCCGTGCCTTTCTTGGCTAGTGCCGTGGCCATGCCCTGGCAGGCCGTGCCCAGCCCGCCGCTCTTGAAGGGGGGAAATTCCCAGCCGAACATGAGGACGCGCATTACCTGTCTCCTTGCAGCAGGGCGTTTTCCCACTGCGCATAGGCCTGGGGAGCCACCTTTCCCAGCCTGTTCAGCAGGCGCAGGCATTCGGCCACGCTCCAGGCTTGGGCGATGCAGCCGTTGGGCAGATGCGGCGGGTCTCCGTCGAATATCTCGGAGATGCTCCCGATACCGGCGCCGCCCAGATGGCTGCCGAAGAGGGGCGTCAGGGTATGCAGCAGGTCGCGCGCGGCGCCTTCCTCATCCCAGGCCGCCCGCAGCAGGGCATCGCCGTAAGCGCCCAGAAGCCAGGGCCAGACCGTGCCCTGATGGTAGGCTTTGTCACGCTCTCCGGGCCCGCCTTCATAAAGGGAGCAGTACTCGTTGGCGCTGGGGGCCAGCGTGCGCAGCCCGCAGGGGGTCAGCAGGCACTGGCGCACGCGCGAGACCACGGAGGCGTAATTGTCTTCTTCGAGGATGGGGAAGGGTAGGGAAACGGCGAACAGCTGGTTGGGCCGCACACGGAAATCCCGCTCGCCATCCCGCCAGACGTCGGCCAGATAGTCGCCCCGGTAATCTTTGATCCAGTGCCGGTGGACGAAAACGGCGCGCATGCGGTCCCGCTGGTCGACGGAATCCTGCCAGTGAGGTTCGTCGAAGCGCCGTGCCAGATGGTCGGCAAAGGCCAGGGCATTGTACCACAGGGCGCTGATCTCCACCGGCTGGCCGTGCCGCGGCGTGACGGGCCTGCCGTCGACCACGGCGTCCATCCAGGTGAGCTGGGTCTGTTCGTCGCCCACGTCAAGGAAACCTTCCTCGTCGGCATGGACGAACGGAACCTGTCCTCCGGCATAGGCCCGGAGGATCTCCTTGATGGCGGGCCAGCAGTGTTCTTTCACAAAGCCCATGCGCTGCGGATCGACCTGGAGCAGCATCTGCACGGCCCAGACATACCAGAGGGAAGCGTCCACAGAGTTGTAGGCATGACGGCCGTCGGCGGAAAAAACGTTGGGGATGAGGCCGTCACGCACGGCGGCGCCCATGTTGGCAAGGATCTGTTCGCCCAGAGCCTGGCGACCGGCAAAAAACGTCAGGCCGGGCAGGGCGATCATGGTGTCGCGCCCCCAGGAGCCGAACCAGTGGTACCCGGCCACGATGCTGTCGATCCGGCCGGTCGTGCTGCCGGGCGTGGTGATGAGGAAACGTTTGCCTTCCCGGGCCAGATGCTTTTGCAGGCTGTCCGTCTCGGCTTCTTCCTCGATCCGGCGCTGGCTCTCTTCCTGCCACAGACGTTCGAAGTCATGCCGGCTGTGTTCCTTTTGCAGGCTCTCCGTGGAGACGGTGAGATAGACGGCATGACCGGGAGCCAGGTCCACTTCGAAAATCCCTGGCATGAACAGGTCTTCCTGGAAGGGAAAGCCCCGCTCCTGCTCCACAAGATACTCGATGTTGTAGTACCAGTCCTGGGCCGTCTGCCAGGAGGCTGGGCCGTCCATCTGCAAAAAAAGTTCGGGTAGCTGGGGATCCGGGCGCACGGAAGCTCCGTACAGGGTCGGGGAGACGCTGCTGTCGATGGCTTTGTCGGCGCGGATGACCGTATGCATGCTGCGGCAGGCCAGCAGGGGCTTGATGCGCAGGCGCAGGGGCGGGGTCTCGGGACTGGCGATACTGGCCTTGTAGCGTATGAGGAGAACGTGCCGTCCCGGCAGCAGCATGAGCTCGCGGGTCAACGTCACGTCACCGAAACGATAGCGGAAGGAAGGCCAGAGCACGGCAGAGGCAGCCTGCATGTATTCATGCCCGCGCGGGAAGTACACGCCCGGATGCTTGCGGCAGGAGAAGAAGAACTCTTTGCCTGCCATGAGCAGGGATTCCTCAAGGGTGGAGAGCATCACATGGCGGCCTGCGGGCCGGGCCAGCTCGGTGACGAACAGGCCGTGGTATTTGCGCGTATTGCAGCATACCAGCGAGCTGGAGGCATAGTCGCCAAGACCGTTGGTCTCCAGCCACTCCTTGCGGAGGGCCTTGCGCAGGTTCTGGCAGGCGGGACGGTCAAACTGGAATTTCATGTATCCTCCTCAACCGGAAAGGATGGACATATCCGCGGAGACCGTGGAGAGGGGCGGGCCGCTGCATCCGCGAAAGTGCAGGGCAGGGAAAGGCAAAGCGGCGTCTTTCCGGGGCTGACGGCCGCTTCATGTTTGGTTTCAATATACGTCAGCTCTTGCGGGGATGTCAAAACAGCTTTCCGGGAAAAAGGATACGCACGCTTCCGGCAGAGAGTATGACAAGGGGACGGCGTTTTCACGTCGTCCCCTTGGGTGATCTTCAGTCTAGGCCCGGGAAGGGCTGTCTTCCCCGGCCAGGGCGGAGCGCAGGTCCTCCGCGGGTATCTCCCGCAATGCCAGCACGATGGCGGGATCGAAGGCGGGGCTGGCCGACAGGATGTCCAGGGCCTGGCCGATGGGCATCCCCTGCCTGTAGGCCCGGTCGCTGACCATGGAGCAAAAGGCGTTGACCACGGCCAGCAGGCGGGCATGGGGATTGATCTGATCGCCCTTCAGGGCCCGCGGACCGCTGCCGTCGAATTTTTCGTTCATGTCGTGCAGGGCTTCGGGAACAGGCAGCCCGAAGTTGATCCCGTACAGGACGCGGAAGGCATACTCCGAAGACTGCAGTACGGCCTGCTGCTCCTCGGGCGTGAGCTTGCCGCTTTTGCGCAGCAGGTGGTGCGGTACGAAGATCTTGCCGATCTGCGAAAGCTGGGAAGCCATGCGCAGGGTCAGGACAGCCGTATTGTCCAGCTCCATATGCCGGGCCAGCAGCTCCGCCACATGCCGCATCTTCCGGGTATGGCCCACCAGGTTGGGGTCCACATATTCCACGGCGCACACCAGGGCTTCCATAAGATGGTGCTGGCGTTCCTGGGCTTTCTGGGCCTGCCGGCGGAAGCGGGTGATATCCTTGAAGATGGCCACGACGCTTTCGGGAAGGGGAGCTTCCTTGGCGGCGTCCTGCTCCTGCCTGTCCAGAAAAACATAGAGGGAGACCCTGTAAAGATGTTCCTTGCCGTCAGTACCGGGCAGGGCCAGCTCCACGCCGTCGAAGGACGGTTCCCTGATCTTGCGTTCGATGCCTGCCTGCAATTTGTCGGCGTCCTCCTGGGGGAAGAGATCCCTGGGGGACTTGCCGGCCAGTTCCTCTTGCGGGATGCCGCCGCAGATCTTGGCAAATTCGGGGTTGAAGATGCGGACGCCGTCCGTGGCACTGAACAGGACCAGCCCCAGGCGCATGGAATCATTGACGCTGTCCAGCACTTGCTTCTGGTCGCGGATAACCGTATACAGGGCCTTGAAGTAGGCGGCCGAAGCCCGGTGGGCCCGCCCCACCAGGCAGGAGACCCCGAAGGCCAGCAGCAGGCCGATCCCCAGGCTGGTCAGCAGGCCGACGGCATAGATCTGCATGGATTTGTGGAGGATCTCCCGGTCGATGTCCGCGGCGGGCAGGGAGGCCACCAGCATCAGCGTATTGGGCAGCGAGGAAATGAAGGCCAGGGAATAGACGTCATCCCCTCCGGCCATGGCAGGACGCTTTTTGAAGTCCAGCGAATGGGTGCCGGCCACGCCTGCACGGAGGGGGAGCTGTTGCAGGGCGTCCTCCCGCAGCAGAAAGACGCTGCTCCTGTCCGGGAAAAGATCCACCAGCCTGAGCTGGCTTTCCTTGTCCTGGAGGATGTTCGTCAGGGCCGCGTCCATGGGGAAGCTCAGGAGCAGGCAGCCGACGACACGGGGCCTGTCCTTGCCGCTGATCTCGAACAGGGGGGCACCGGCCTGCAATGCAAAGTGGTCATCATGCTTGTGGATGGCGCCAAAGGAAAGCGTCCTCGAGGTGACGGCCTGCCGGACGAGAAGATCGTCGTCGTGATTGTCGGCAGCGTCAGAGGAGCTGTCCACAATCTTACGGCCATCGGGCAGAAACATGCGGATGCGGTCAAGATCGTTCTGGTAGGCGATGTCCGCCAGCAGCTGCTGCATGTGTTCGCGCTGGTCCTGCAAGGAAAGCTGGTCGCTGTCGGATCCGGGAGCGGCGGTGCGGGAGCTCTTGTCCAGCAGATCAGAGGGTAGGGCGGCCATGTCCGCGGCGAACAGGCGGACGCTCTCCGAAAGGGCCAGCGTTTTGGTCTGTTCCAGCATGGTCCGCCGCCAGTCTTGCAGGCGGATCTGCATGGTATCGATCTTGGACAGGAGGAAGCGGTTTTTGTCCGCCAGGATGGCCTGGGTGCTCCGGTCGACCTGCAGGGAACACAGGGCATAGGAGAGCAGCAGGACCAGCACGAAAAGCACGAGGCTGATACTGATGCTCAGCCGTTTGCTCATGAAGTGATGCGGCTTGGCAGGGAAGTCGGGGTCGGGAGTGTTCATGGGCTACTCGTTTGTTTTTTTGCCTCGCATGTGGGCCCAGCGTGACTTCTCGTTGAACGAGAACTGCGGGACATAATGTCGCAGGCGCCCCTGGGGCAGGATGGCATTGCTGATGTTGTCCAGGATGACGATGTCATTGTCCATGTAGACGGCCAGAACGGCATGGGACAGGCGGCGCAGGGTATCGCGCAGGACGACGATACGCAGTTTGTCCGTATCCATGCCCAGCTCTTTGAGCGTGAAATATTTGACGATGGCGTAATCTTCGCAGTCGCCAGATTTTTTGAGGAACAGGTTGGGCCAGACCCAGTAGTCGGCCTTGCCCCAGTTGGTGATATCCTCACGGTAAGGAAAGCGGTTCCAGAACGTGTTGACATAGCGCAGCAGTCCCATGCCGCTCTTGCCCTGGGCTCCCTGTTTGAAGGAGTCCCAGGTGGCGGTCCGGGTGAAGACCTTGCCGCTGACGAAGATGAACTCCAGCTCGTTCATGCGGCGGACCTCAGCCCAGGCGGGCAGGCTGTCGAGAGGGCGCCGGAACTCCACGGTCCCGAACAGGGGGATGGAGGCGGCCTGTGCCGGGAGGAAGCTGAACAGACCGGCCAGAAAAATAATAAGGCAGACGGTGATGCATGCGATCCGCTGCGGGCGTATGACCGGAGACCGGAGGGGAGACCGGGCCGGGCAGGATACGGGAACAGAGCGCACAGGAAGCATGGAAAAACCGCCGGAAGGCTGATGTCTGGGAATATGGGGATGCGTTTTTGTACTGCGGGGGACGATCCTTGTCGAGAGATACCGGGAAGGCTCTTTTGCCGGCAAAAGAGCAAGGATTTTATTTTTTAGGAGTAATGTATTAAAATTGCTATATAATATTTTATAGAAGATTTTATGGTAAAATTGAGATGCGGGATCACTCGCGAAATCAGCGCGTTATAATTTTTTTTAGAGATTTTC
>NZ_JBNPNC010000064.1:0-12187 GCF_050314315.1 Desulfovibrio sp. SGI.102
CTAATCGAATTGCCACTATTATTTAAAAATGCATAAAAAAGATTGACAATCGTTCGCAATGCAGGATAATTGAGTCAACACATTATGGTTGTCTCAATGGGGTGTACCCTGCTGAGACACAGCCTGTTCTGGCAGACAGGCCCGACGGTTTGCACGCTCCGGGATACTCCGGCAACCTGCTCAAGGAGGCGGTAAAAAGACTTAACACTTTAACTTTTTTTAATTTTTTTGTTGCCATGATTTTGTTGCGGCCGCAAGTATTTTTTCTTGTGGTCTTTTTGGTGTTGGTTTGCCTTCTGGACAAGAAAGGGCTTCGTGCGTATAGTGCCCCCTGCAAACCGTCGCCCGGGGACATTTCTGCCAGATATCCATGGTCCCCACGCTGCCAACAGGCGTCCTTCCCCAAGGGGGCGGCACTAACGCCGGATATGCCCCCACATGCAAGAATTTTTGCGCTCGTGCAGGTATTTTTTCGGATATGCCTTTTTTTTCAGCATGTTCGTCAACATCCTGCAACTGACTTTCTCCATCTACATGCTGCAGGTCTATGACAAGGTCCTGACCAGCTACAATCTTTCCACACTCGCCGTCATCACCCTTGCCGCCGTCATCTGCCTTGTCGTGCTGGCCCTGCTGGAGTGGATACGCTCCCGTCTTCTGGTGCGTGCGGGCATCGCCTTCGACAACATGCTCAGCGCCACCGTGCTCGGCATGAACCTCAAGCACGCGGCCGCAGCCCCGGGCGGCTCAGCCGGTCAGGGCAACCTGCGCGACGTGCAGCAGCTGCGCAACTTTCTGGGCGGCAATGCTGTTTTTGCCTTTTTTGACCTGCCGTGGATGCCCATCTACTTTGCCCTGATCTTCGTGCTGCATCCGGCCCTGGGCTGGGTGGCCGTCGGGGGCGGGATCATCGTCTTCATCCTCGGCGTCCTTACGGAGCGCCTGACCCGTACCCGGCTGGAGAATGCCACCCGCCTCAACGCCACGGCTGCCGGATTCACCGGTGCGGCCCTGCGCAACGCCAGCATCGTGCGCGCCATGGGCATGGTTGGTCATGTGACCGCGCGCTGGCGCAGGCTCAATGACGCGGTCATCGGCCTGCAGACCCGCGCCAGCCACAAGGCGGGTCTGTTGCGGGCCGTGAGCAAATCCCTGCGGACCGGCCTGCAGGTAGCCATCTATGCCGTGGGCGCCTACCTGACCGTCATGCACGAGTCCACGGCCGGTGTCATGATCGCGGCCTCCATCGTCATGGGCCGGGCACTGGCTCCCATCGACCAGGCCATGGCCACCTACAAGCAATCGCTTGACGCCCGCAGTTCCTACAACCATCTGAAAGAGCTGCTGGATACTCCTCCGGCCCCCCCTTCCATGGATCTGCCCGCCCCTGCCGGCGAGCTGACGGCCGAAAATCTTTTCCTGACCATCAACGGCCGTCCCCTCGTCCGGGGCGTCTCGTTCCGCCTGCCTGCCGGGCAGAGCCTGGCCATCATCGGCCCCAGTGCTGCCGGCAAATCCACCCTGTGCAAGCTGCTGCTCAGCATCTGGGCACCTACGGCCGGCAAGGTGCGCATCGACCGTGCCGACATCCACAGCTGGGATTCAGAAAAACTGGGCCCCTACATCGGCTATCTGCCGCAGGATGTGGAACTTTTTGCAGGATCTGTGGCCGAGAACATCGCCCGCATGGGTGACGTGGACAGCCAGAAGGTCATCGCTGCCGCGCAGATGGCCGGCGTCCACAGTATGGTGCTGGGCCTGCCCAAAGGCTACGACACCCAGATAGGCGAACACGGCGCGGCCCTTTCCGGCGGCCAGCGCCAGCGCATCGGGCTGGCCCGCGCCCTGTACGGCGATCCCCGCCTTGTGGTGCTGGACGAGCCCAATTCCAACCTGGACGAAGAGGGCGAGCAGCAGCTGGCCCGCGCCGTGCTGAACCTCAAGCAGCGTAAGGCCACCGTGGTGCTGGTCACCCACAAGCCCAGCATCCTCAATATCGTGGACAACATCATCGTCATGCAGGAAGGACAGATAGCCCTTTCCGGCCCCCGCCAGGCCGTGCTGGAAAAGCTTGCCGCCATGCGCCACCAGCAGGAACAGGCCGCTCAGGCCCGCATGCAGCAGGAAAAGATAGCCCGCCAGCAACAGGCATTGCAGAAACAGCAGGAAGCCCTGCAAAAAACGCAGGAGGCCGGCGGCAATGCCTGATACGTCCCCCAAAGAGAATACGCCCCTGGAGACCACAGGGCGCACCATCGCCCGCATCGCCCCGGTAAAAGTCCCGGCCGGCACGGCCGGCACCGGCCACAGTGAAGATCAGGCCCCCGGCAGCAGGAAAAACAGCGCCATAGAAGATCCCCGCAGCATCATACGCCAGGGGATGGCAGTGATCCTGCTCTTCTTTGGCGTACTTGGCGCCTGGGCCTTCTGGGGCGAGATAAGCGGTGCCGTGGTCGCCCCCGGCAAGATCAAGGTGGAAAGCGAGCGCAAGACCGTCCAGCATCTGGAAGGCGGCATCGTGGACGCCATCCTGGTGCGGGAAGGACAGGAGGTGGCAGAGGGCCAGGTGCTGGTGGAGCTGGAATCAGTGCAGGTGGATGCCTCGGAAAACATGCTGCAAAAACAGCTGGTAGCCCAGTGGGCTGCGCATTCCCGTGCCCTGGCCGAAAAGTCTTTCAAAGATGATCTTGTCTGGCCCGATGGCCTGGTGGAACTCGCCCATGTGGTGAACAGCACTGACGTGCTGGACAATGAGCAGAAGATCTTTCTGGCCCGTCGGGAAGCCCTGCGCGGCCAGCTTTCCCTGCTGGAGACCCAGATAGCCCAGCTGCAGGCCCAGGTAAGCGGTTTTGAGGACCAGGTCAGGGCCGAGACCACCATCATCGGTACCCTCAATGAAGAGCTGCGGGCCAAACGCCAGCTTTACAAGGAACGCTATCTGGAAAAATCCCAGATCCTGGAGCTGGAACGCAATTTGGCCAGCCACATGGGCGAGCGGGGACGACTGCGCCAGGCCATCGCCGAAACCAAACAGCGGGATGCCGAATTGCGCCTGCGCATGGAAGACCTGCGCAACCGCTTTGTGGAAGAGGCCACCAGTGAAGCCGGGAAACTGGAGAACGACATCATCCAGACCCGTGAACGTATCCGTCCCCTGCGCGACGCCAAAAAGCGCCTGCAGGTCAAGGCGCCCGTCAGCGGCAAGGTGGTCGACCTCAAGGTCCATTCCCGTGGCGGTGTGGTCCGCCCGGGCGAGCCCCTGATGGACATCGTGCCCCACGATACCCCGCTTATCGTGGAGACCCAGGTGCCCATCAACAAGATCACTGAAGTCTATATCGGTCAGGACGCCCTGGTGCAGCTGGATGCCTTCGATACCCGCATCATCCCCCATATCCCGGCCAAAGTGACCTATATCTCGGCCGACCGTCTGGAGGATAAAACTTCCGCCGGGACCATGCCCTACTACCTTTGTTATGTGGTCATCGATCCGCAGGCCCTGAAGGAGGCCCAGCTCTATCTTTCTCCCGGCATGCCGGCCACGGTGTTCATCACCACCAAAAAGCGTACCGTGCTCTACTACATGTTCGAGCCCCTGCTCAAAAGCTGGGACCGTGCCCTGCGGGAGTGAGGCTGCCATGTGTTTTTCTCTATGGCACCCGCGCCGGATACGGCTACGCCCCTGCCCGGACGATACACGGGGAGCACCTCTGCCCGCAGGCTCAGGGACAGGCTTTTTTTTCATCGCCTGTCTGCTCCTGCTGCTGACGGGGCAGGCCGTGGCGGCTTCCTTTCCCCGCCTGCAGGCCGGACAGGTCTACAGTGCTGTCTGCAAGAACGACGACCTTTCCTATACAGCCCGTCTGCGGCTGCTGGATCGCCATTTCTTCGAACTGTCGGAGACCATCATGATGCGGGGCGAACCGGAATTACGGCGAAAGAGTAACGGGCGCTGGCTGCCGATACGGCAGGGAGGCATGCTGTTGCTGCATAACCATTATGGCCTGTCGCGCCTGCTGAACCTGGGACGGGCCCGGACCCTGTATGCAGACATGCCTCTGAAAGGCGGGCGCCCCAGCCTGGGGGTACGCTTTTACCTCGATGCCCCTGACAGCGCTCCTGTACAGGTCATGGGCGTGCTGGAAAGCCGTGAAGGGGTGCCCATCCTGCATGAAGGAGGATCCGGGCTGGATTTTGCTTTGGAGGATTCCCCCGCGCTGCAAGAACTGCTTCAGAGGCCGCTCCCGGTATTCATTGAAGCGGACTGCCAGATGCATCGTGACACGCTCAGGATCATCAGCGTACGTGCCAGCTCCACCCGTTTGCCCGGCAGCGATGCTGCTCCCGACTTTCATGCTGCCGTCGGCAAAAAACACTGGCGTCTGGGGCTTGAGGATGGAAGTACGCTGTCCTGCAGCTTTGCTCCCTCGTCTCCTGCCACAGGTATCATGGACGCTTCCGCCCGGGGGATTTTCCTGCAGGTGCCCTATGCGGCACAGGCACGGGAACTGGGCTTTGCCCTGCGGCCAGAGGACAGGGAGATGCTCATGGCCCTGGGTATGGAGGCCCTGGCCAGCGTATTGGACAAGACCCGTCACTGGAGCGTCCATGACCGGGTCCTTGCACTCGAAGACGAGCACGACATTCTCTGCATCCTTGAAGTAAACGAACGTTGACCGCTCTGTACCGATACAGGAGATCGAATGAAACGCTGTTTTATTCTGCTGGCCGTCTTTGTTTGCCTCTATTCCGGCAATGTCCGGGCAGCCAGCTTCACCATGGAGCAGGCAGTCAGCCGCGCACTGGACGTCAATCCCACCATCCAGTCCAAGCTGCTGATACTGGAACAGGCACGCATGAACGTCGGCGTGGCCCAGAGCTATTTCTGGCCGCGTGTATCGATCGTAGCTTCTTACAACGAGCTTCAGAACCGCTCGGAAGTCCAGACCTACAGCAGTGATGACCTGAGCAGCAAAAGCTGGTCCCAGGGCTGGCGGCTGACACTTTCTCTCTTTGCCGGCTTCGCCCACCTGAACAACGTGCAGAAATCCCTGCTGCAAGTGGATGTGGAAAAAGCCCGGCACCGGCAGGCACGTCTGGAGCTTATCACCAATGTGCAATTGCAGTTCCTGGCCCTGCTGCAAGCCCGTGAAGATCTTGCGACTGCTGAAGAGTCGGTCAAACGCATCCGGAAACAGCTGGAGGCTTCCGAGGCCTTCGTAAGGGTGGACATGGCTCCGTACGCCAACGTGCTGCAGAACCGGGTGGAGCTTTCTCGTGCCCAGCAGGAAGTCATCCGCTGCAAAAACGATATCCGTAATGCCGAAGTACAGCTCAACCGCTATCTGGGATTTTCACCCCATGAGCGCATCACCTATGCCGGCAGGCTGCAGGATTTTCATGGTGTCGTCTCCTACACGGAAGACCAGGCCATAAAAACGGCACTCTATAGCCGCCCGGACCTGATCGTCGCTCAGAAAAGCGTGGCTGTAGCTTACAAGGACACCCATATCGCCATGGGGGAATTCGCCCCCAGAGTGGATGCCAGCTACGAGGATACCCGCTTCAGCAAAGATTATAACGACAGGCGGTATAATGACTATACCCGCAGCTACTGGGCCATCGGCCTCAACTTTTCCTGGGATATCTTCAGTGGCGGCAGCGCCGTGTTCAACACTCTGGCCGAGCGGAACAGGGCCAGGGCCCTGCAAAAAGACTATGAGGACGCCATGGCCGGCGCCAGGACGGACGTCATCAAGGCCATGCTCGACATGGACGCTGCCCGGGAGCTCATCACCACGACACGCTACGGTGTTGATTCCGCCCGGGAAAATTATGCCATGTCTCAAAAGCGCTATATGACCAATATCGGTACCATCACGGATCTTGTGGATGCCCAGGTACGTCTGACAGAGGCCGAACGGGATGCCAGCCGGGCACTGGCGGACTATCACAGCGCCCGGGCCCGTTTCTACTTCAACATCGGCCAGGAAAACCCCGGACTGAAATAAGATCCGCGCCTGTCTGTCCTGCCACGACAGGCAGACAGAATAAGTCCATACAGAGCTACACCATGTTGCATCGCATCATCGCAGCCTTTTTCCTCCTGCCCGCATCCTTCGTCGTTTTTGGACGGGAATGGTTCTCCTCTCTGCGTTTAGGCCCCTGGTATTTTTTCGGTAAGGTCATCAAGGCCGGTCCCCAGCTTGTCAGAAAACGCAGCAGGCTGTTCAATCTGCTCGTCTTCTATCCCATGCGGGCCGGCATCGAGATCGTGCACCGCAAGGACCTCAAGTTTGTAGTGCGCGCCGCCCTGCGGGTCTGTCTGCGGCCAGTAGAGCGCCAGCTCGGCATCTCCTCCGTAGCTGTCCCCGCCGTCGATCCGTCCTGTGCCTTGCCGCCAGCCCCTCCCCTGCCGCCCCTGAGCCTGGAATCTCTCGTCCGTATGGTGCAGGCGCCCTCAGTACATGTCCTGAGCCTCGACATATTCGATACCCTGCTGACCCGTCCGGTCGTCGATGACCCGCGCGACATCTTTCACCTCGTCGCCGCCAAAGTCGATGACGCGTTCGATCTGGATTTTGTAGCCCTGCGCTGGCATGCGGAAAAAGAGCTGGGGGATCCTTATGCCACGCTGGACGATATCTATGCCCATATCCAGCGCAGGCACGGGCTTTCTCCTGAGCTGGCTGCACGTCTGAAAAAAGAAGAAATGCTGTGCGAGCGAACCTTGCTGCAGCCACGCCCTGACATGCTGGAACTGTGCCGCGCAGCCCAGGCCGCCGGTAAACGCATCGTTGCTGTCAGTGACATGTACCTGCCTTCCTCGTTCCTGCTCGAAGTCCTGCATGAAAAAGGCTTCGCTGCTGTGGAGGCTGTCTATGTCTCGGCAGAACACAAGGCCCGCAAAAGCGACTCCGGCGCCCTTTTCGACATCATGCTGCGCAAGGAACAGGTAGACGCAGCAAATGTTCTGCATATGGGGGACCACACCCGCAGCGATGTGGCTGTCCCGCTGAGCAAAGGCATGGCTGCCGTACATATCCCTTCTGTCCGGCAGATGCTGCGCGCACGCGGCGGAGATATGGCTGCCGTACTGATTGAGACCGCCCGGCAAGATCCCCTGTGGGGCCTGCTGCTGGGGCAGGCCATCGACCGCATCTTTGCCAGGCCGGAGCATTCACCCGAAACGCTGGATCGCTGCCCGGACACTGCGGCCATCGCCCGCCTTGCGCTAGGACCGCTGGTGACCGCCCTGTGCCTCAAGGCACGGGACATCGCCATGCATGAAGGCTATCCGTGTGTCCATTACGCTTCTCGCGATGGCTGGCTGCCTTCCCGCGTCCATGCCGTGCTGCAGGAGAAACTGGGGGGACCGGAAGGAGTCTATTTCCATGCCGGCCGCCGGGCATATTTCCCCTTCATGGCAGATTCCTTTATCGAATATGCCCGCACCCGCAAGCTGGCCGCTGATCCGGACAGCTATACTCTGGAGGACTTGCTGCGCGGACACTTTTCTTCGGAAGCCGACCAGCTGCTGGCCCTGCTGACAAAAGAAGAGCTGAATATCCCGTTTTGCAAGCAGCAGCAAAGATGTCTTGACATCCTGGAGCGCATCAGCGGACCGCTCACGAACCTTATGGAAGCCCGCAGGGAGCGGGCGCGGCGATACTATGCCTCCGTCTTCCCGTCTGGTGCAAACCGCTTCCTCGTTTTTGACATGGGTTATTCCGGATCCATATCCACAGCGCTATCGACCATCGCGGGCACTCCCTTCGACAAGCTCTACTGCTGGCAGACTGCAGCAAACAAAGCTGCAGACGTACAAAATAGTACGAAGACGTTCCTCCTTATGCAGAAAGAAAATTATACACCATATCATCTCATCCTCGAAGAGATGTTCTCCCCTTGCAGCGGCGGAGTGGTCGACTTTGACGAGCAGGGACATCCCTGCCATGAAATCTTTATGCCGGCCCCTTCCATGCGTAAGGCCCTCGACGCTGCGCATACAAGCTGTCTGGAGTATGCCCAGGCCGCACTCGACAGATTCGGCCAGTACAGCCCGCTTCTGGCAAGTGCCCGTGCGGATGGCGCACTGGAGATATTCCGCCAGTGGTTCCAGAAAAAGCCTTTGAGCAATCGCGCTGCACTTCGCGATATCATTTTTCCTGACCCGGTCTATTGTGATCGGCTTCTGTCGTTGGAAGACAAACTGGACAGCCACCTGGCTCACGCCACGGTCTTTACCGCCACGGGATTCGACGACACAGCCAATGCTCTGCCCTTGGCCTCACTTTCCTGCCCTGTATGTCAGGATCTGCCGCGGATAGGCCTGCATATCCATATCTACAACGGAGCTCTGGCGCAGGCGTTTTCCCGCTATCTGCAGCAATTCCCGGTTCCGTTCGATGTATTCGTGACGCATGTGAAGACTGCGGATCGCAGTCATCTTCAGGCATTGTTCAATCGGGATGTCCTGCCTCTGGCTAATGCTGTCACCATAGTGCAGACCCCCAACAGGGGACGTGACGTCGCTCCCTGGCTGTCAGGCGTCGGGCAGGAACTCCAAAAGTATAACCTGTGCTGTCATGTCCATGCCAAAGAATCCGTATATGCACCTAGTTTCGGGATAGCATGGCGCACCTATCTGCTGGATAACCTCTTGCAGCCTGAGGCTGTGTGGGCGACATTGGCAGCTTTCGCTAAAGATCAATACCTAGGCTGCGTATTCCCGGCATTTTATCAACCTTTGAAAGAAAGCATGACAAGCGCAGGTACGCCCCCTTACAGTACCAACATAGAATACTCCATGATTCTTGAGTTGATGTCCCGCATGGACCTGCCTGGGGAATACGCGCGCAACGAGCAATTTTTCTCCGGCGGGACCATGTTCTGGTACCGTCCGCAGGCATTGCAGCCCCTGCTGGAATGTGATTTGCGCTTCGAAGACTTTCCGGAAGAACCCATAGGCGTAGGCGGAACCCTAGCCCATGCCCTTGAGCGCGTCCCGCCGCTGGTCTGTACACGACGCGGTTACCGGGTCCGCTCACTGACCTGCTTTCCAAGTACCCATTATCTTCCGGAACGTTTTCAGGACTAAGGTCATGAAGCAGCTCTTGCACATCCCGCCTTTATGGCATCCATTCCTCCTCAGCAGGATCCTTGCGGGCAATGCGTCCCTGATCCTGCATATGACCCGCCGTCAGCTGGCACTGCGTTATAAAGGATCCATCCTCGGCTGGTTCTGGAGCCTGGCACAGCCGCTCATGATGCTGCTCGTCTACACCTTTGTATTCGGGATCATCTTCAAGGCCCGCTGGGGCAGTATGCCCGAAAGTGGCACCGGCAGTTTCGCCGCGGCCATGTTCTGCGGCATGGCGACATTCAACCTTTTTTCCGAAACCGTGAATGGCGCGGCCCCTTCCGTGCTGCTTAATGCCAACCTGGTAAAAAAAGTCGTTTTCCCCCTGGAGATACTGCCCATCATCCATCTGTCCTCTGCCATCATCCTGGGGACGGGCTGGTTCCTGCTGCTTTTTGCCGGTGCTGCCGCACTGGGCATATCATTCCACCTGTCCGCGCTGCTCCTGCCCCTGCTCCTGCTGCCTGTTCTGCTGCTGGCCCTGGGCGTGGCCCTGTTCGTGGCAGCTTCCACAGTCTACGTGCGTGACATGCCCCATCTGACGGCAGTCCTCATCCAGATACTCTTTTTCATGACGCCCATCTTCTATCCTGTGGAGATGGTGCCGGTCTCCCTGCGCTGGATCCTGGCCCTCAATCCGCTGGCCTCCATGGTCGACGAGGTCCGCAACGCAGTCCTGTTCGGTATCTGCCCGGACTGGGGGACCTTTGCCTGGAACATGGGACTGGCTTTCATCATTTGCCGGCTGGGGCTGTGTTGGTTCCTCAAAACAAAAAAAGGATTTGCCGATGTCCTTTGATCCGCAGACGCCGCAGCCATATCCGCCGACAAATGCCCCTTCGCAGGAGGCAGCCATCATCTTGCAGGATGTGAGCAAGGTTTTCGAGATCTACGACCGTCCTGTCCATCGTCTGCTGCAGATGCTGTGCCGGGGCAGACGCACCTTTTACCACAGCTTTGAAGCCCTGCATCATATCGACCTTACCATCCGTAAAGGAGAATGTGTCGGTATCGTGGGACGCAATGGTGCCGGCAAGAGCACTCTTTTGCAGATCATCGCCGGGACTCTGGCCCCCACGACAGGCAGTGTCAGGACGTGCGGACGGGTCGCCGCTCTGCTGGAGCTGGGCAGTGGCTTCAATCCTGAATTCACCGGGCGCGAGAACGTGTTCCTGAACGCAGCCATCCTGGGACTGAGCGATGCGGAGATCCAAGCCCGCTATGACGACATCGTGGCCTTTGCAGATATCGGCGATTTCATCGACCAGCCTGTACGCAACTACTCCAGCGGCATGGTCATGCGCCTGGCGTTTGCCGTCATTGCCCATGTAGACGCGGATATCCTTATCGTAGACGAGGCCCTTTCCGTTGGAGATGCGTACTTCACACAAAAATGCATGCGCTTCCTGCGCCAGTTCATAGCCACAAAGACGCTGTTCTTCGTCAGCCATGACGTGACCGCCATCAACAGCCTCTGCACCCACGCCATCTTTCTGGAACGGGGCCGCATCAAAAGTGCCGGTGATCCCAAGCAGATCACAGAGCTCTATCTCGAAGATATCTTTCAGGCTGCCCAGGGAGAAAAACCTGCCGGAACAGCTCCGTCTGCCTTCAAACGCGGGCTGGTGCTTCGCCCGGAAGAAGAAGATTTTCGCGATGCCAGGCAGGATTTCCTCAATAAGTCGACGCTGCGTAACGATATCCAGGTATTCCGCTTCGATCCTGATGCGCCTGCCTTTGGCCAGGGAGGCGCCTGCATCGAGCGGGTCGTACTCATGGATCAGCAAAAAAGACCTCTATGCTGGTGCACTGGGGGCGAAGTCGTCACTTTGCGTATCGATTGCCGGGCCCGACGGCCCCTGAACAGACCTATCGTCGGTTTTTATCTCAAGGACAGGCTGGGGCAGACACTATTCGGCGACAATACCTATCTGTCCTATATGGATCAGCCGCTGCATGTGGCCACAGATGAGCCTTTTTATGCCGCATTCTGCTTTCGCATGCCGGTCCTGGCCGCAGGAGACTATTCATTTGCCATAGCTGTCGCCGAGGGCACGCAGGAAGAGCATATACAGCATGAATGGCGCCATGATGCTTTGATCCTGACCTCTGTTGCATCCAGCGCCAGTGCGGGCATCATGGGTCTCCCCATGCGATCTATCAAGCTGACAACTGGCATGAATTAACAAGTATGGGAAAAGAACGATTAATCGGTCTTGACATCCTTCGCGGATTTGCAGTCACAACTGTATTTATTGCGCATATATTACTATTTATACCAAAAGATTTTTTTATCCAAATTCACTCTATTACATGGCGCGTTACGTATCTTGCAAATTATTCTGTAGATTGTTTTTTTGCCTTAAGCGGTTTTCTTATTGGAGGATCGCTATTAGACTATGAAAAATACGACTTTAAATCACTTTATAACTATTCAATTGATAGAATAACAAAAATATTCCCATGCTATCATATTATTTTTATAATGACAGCCTCTGCTTATATAATATTTGGATATACATATCCGCTAAGTTATTTACTATTTATTCAAGCGTATACTAATGATCTTTATTTTATCGGCGTAGCCTGGACGCTATCGATCGAAATATTCTCTTATATTTTAATGCCATTTTTTTTATACATTTTTAAATTTAAAATAAAACTATTAAACAATTCATATATAAATATAATGTTATTCATTTTTATATTTATTTTAATTGAATCTGTCTTTAGGTATCTAAGTGCACTAAATACTCCTAATATAGTCCTAGATGATGCTATAAGAAAAATGCCTCATCTTCGAATGGATGCCTTATTTTATGGCCTTTGCATATCGTGTGCAAGGAAAGCTTTTCCCGTAATTTATAATAAAATGGCATCACCAACAGTATTTATTGTTATTATTTTAGCTATATCTATTTTTTTAGAATGGCAATATTCTGACTCTTTCATTCAAAATACAGAATTAGAAAAAAATAAAGATATCCAATCCCTTATCGGATTTTCATTATCAGGGGTTTTGTCTGCTGCAATACTCCCCTTCTT
>NZ_JBNPNC010000065.1:0-11783 GCF_050314315.1 Desulfovibrio sp. SGI.102
TTCCTCATTGTAAGTGAAGAGATTATAACATATTTTTGAATTTGACGACACTATCTAGAACGAAGAGAAAGCCCGCAGGCCGCCGGCGTCACACCGTCGACCGGCGGGCAGGGCGTCCGGCCATACGGCCGACAGGAACCAGCCAAACGAAAAGGGCGCAGCTCCTTGGAGCCGCGCCCTTCTTTTTATCTTATGCTTTCAGGCAGGTATGCCCGGCAGC
This sequence comes from Desulfovibrio sp. SGI.102, assembly GCF_050314315.1. Taxonomy (NCBI): domain Bacteria; kingdom Pseudomonadati; phylum Thermodesulfobacteriota; class Desulfovibrionia; order Desulfovibrionales; family Desulfovibrionaceae; genus Desulfovibrio; species Desulfovibrio sp. SGI.102. Next base: position 221 of record NZ_JBNPNC010000065.1, read on the forward strand.
GGGGTCCCGGACCTAGGGATGGTTTTCAAACTTGTTCAGCAGGGGTTCCGCGCCGTTGTGGCAGGGGGTGCAGTCCATGACGCCCTTGGCCCAGTTGGCATCGTTGCCCTTGGTCTGATGGCATTCGCCACAGCCGCTCACGGCGGGCTGTACGGCGAAGGTGCCCTTGTAGTTCTTGCCCTGTTCGATCTTGGCGTTGAAGATCTCCACGGCCTTGTAGGCCACGTCGGCGGTCAGACGGCCGCAACGTTCGCTGCGGGCCTTGCTGGTGGCTTCGATCTTGTTGGCGGCACACCATTTGGACACGGAGATGTGGCAGAGCACGGAGCCGGAAGCGTTGTTGGGCAGGTCGCCCTTGACGCCCTGGGCCAGGTCGCCGGGGTTGTAGATGGGCAGTTTGGTCACTTCGTACCAGCGGTACAGCTCGTTGACCATGGGGGTGCGTTCCTTGCGGCCCCAGAACAGGGCATAGGCCGCAGCAGCACCGTACAGGGCGCCGCAGATGGTGCCCCAGTCGGAGATGCCGCCCTTGTTGGCTTCCAGCATGCTGAAGGGGAACTGGTTGTACGGGGCGCCGTATTTTTCGCCCAGCAGACCGATGATGCTGTAGAAGGCACCGTAACCACAGGCGTAGCCCTTGTACCAGTAACCTTCATAGGCCACCTTGGCGCATTCCTTGGGATCCAGCTTGTGGGGCTTCCAGCCGAATTCGCCGTTGACCTGCTCGAAGCGCTTGGCCGGAGCCGCCGCCTGGGCGATGCTGCCGCCGGTACCCACCAGGGCCGCCACGGCCCCGCCCACGGCCAGACCACCGAGGCCACACAGGCAATTGCGTCTGCTGTTGTCCATATATCCTCCTTCTTCGGCGCGTTGCGCCCTTCATGTTAGTCGTTACTTTTTTCACTACATTTTTCCAGCGAGGAAAGCAAGGCCGTATCGCATGGAACAGGGGTACTTTTCCTCCGCTCCGGTCGTGTCCCGCCCCTCGGCAAACGGCCCCGCTCCCCTGCCGGTCATGCCGTCATGAGGCGCTCCCGCCCGCCCCTCCCGGCCTAGGGACAGGGCCTGCCGCCAGTGCCGGGCGTCTGTCCTTTCATGATTGTCCATCCTCCGCGCTTCCCCTTTCCTCCCTGCCCGTATGCCGGGCCCACAGAAAAAAATTTTCATTTGCCACTGGACGAGCACGCAGAAAGACTTACTTAGAGGACGCAAGCGAAAGAGACGCCGCCAAGGCGTTCACCGATACAGTTTTTATTTCTCCGAGGAGGATCCACATATGTCCAAAATCATCGGCATCGACCTTGGGACCACCAACTCCTGTGTCTACGTCATGGAAGGCAAGGACCCCAAGTGCATCACCAATCCTGAGGGCGGCCGCACCACTCCCTCCGTGGTGGCTTTCACCGATAAGGAACGCCTGGTGGGCGAGATCGCCAAACGTCAGGCCGTGACCAACCCCAAGCGCACCATCTTCGCCATCAAGCGTCTGATGGGCCGCAAGTACGCTTCTCCTGAAGTGGACCGCTGGAAGGAGCATTCCCCCTACACCATCACCTCCGCCGCCAACAGCGACGCCGGTGTGGAAGTGGACGGCCGCACCTACACCGCTCCTGAAGTTTCGGCCATGATCCTGGCCAAGCTGAAGGCCGACGCCGAAGCTTACCTGGGCGAACCCGTGACCGAAGCCGTCATCACCGTGCCCGCCTACTTCAACGACGCCCAGCGTCAGGCCACCAAGGACGCCGGCCGCATCGCCGGTCTGGAAGTGAAGCGTATCATCAACGAACCCACGGCCGCCTCCCTGGCCTACGGTTTCGACAAGAAGGCCAACGAAAAGATCGCCGTGTTCGACCTGGGCGGCGGCACCTTCGATATCTCCATCCTGGAAGTGGGCGACAACGTGGTGGAAGTGCTCGCCACCAACGGTGACACCTTCCTGGGCGGCGAAGACTTCGACCAGCGCGTCATCAACTACCTGGTGGAAGAATTCAAGAAGGAAAACGGCATCGACCTGTCCAAGGACAGCATGGCCCTGCAGCGCCTGAAAGAAGCCGCTGAAAAGACCAAGAAGGACCTGTCCACCTCCATGGAAGCGGAAGTGAACCTGCCCTTCATCACCGCCGACCAGACCGGTCCCAAGCACCTGGTGGTCAAGCTCTCCCGCGCCAAACTGGAAGCCCTGGTCAGCGACCTGGTGGACCGCACCATCGCTCCCTGCCAGAAGGCTCTGGCCGACGCCGGTCTTTCCCCCAACCAGATCGACGAAGTCATCCTGGTGGGCGGCATGACCCGTATGCCCCTGGTGCAGAAGAAGGTGGGCGAGTTCTTCGGCAAGGATCCCAACCGTTCCGTGAACCCCGACGAAGTGGTGGCCATGGGCGCCGCCATCCAGGGCGGCATCCTGGCCGGTGACGTGAAGGACGTGCTGCTGCTGGACGTGACGCCCCTGTCCCTGGGTATCGAGACCATGGGCGGCGTGTTCACCAAGCTGATCGACCGCAACACCACCATCCCCACCCGCAAGAGCAACGTGTTCACCACGGCCGCTGACAACCAGCCCTCCGTGTCCATCCACGTGCTGCAGGGCGAACGTCCCATGGCGGCCGACAACATGACCATGGCCCGCTTCGACCTGACCGGCATCCCGCCGGCACCCCGTGGCGTGCCGCAGATCGAAGTGACCTTCGATATCGACGCCAACGGTATCGTCAACGTGTCCGCCAAGGATATGGGCACCGGCAAGGAACAGTCCATCAAGATCCAGTCCTCTTCCGGTCTGTCCGAAGAAGACATCCAGCGCCTGGTGCGTGAAGCTGAAGCCCACGCCAGCGAAGACAAGAAGAAGCAGGAGACCATCGAGGCCCGCAACCACGCCGACAGCCTGATCTACGGCACCGAAAAGTCCCTGAACGATCTGGGCGACAAGGTGGACGCCGCTGTGAAGAGCGACGTGGAAGGCAAGATCGCCGCCCTGCGCAAGACCATGGAAGGCGATGACGCCGCCGCCATCAAGGCTGCCACCGAAGAGCTGGCCAAGGCTTCCCACAAGCTGGCCGAACAGCTCTACCAGCAGCAGGCCCCCAACGGCGGCGCCCAGCAGCCCGGTGCGGGCGCCAACCCCGGCGCCGGTGCCGCCCAGGGCAACAACAACGACGACGTGGTGGACGCCGACTTCACCGAAGTGAAGAAATAATCCCCATACCCTATGCATCTCAGGGACGGCCCTTCGGGGCCGTCCCTTTTTTTATGCCCGCGGCCTCTTTTGTTCCTTGGCCGGGGGTGCTATCCTGGAGGGAACCAAGGAGTGCCTATGCGTACGCATCCCGCTTTTGTCAGGCTCCTGCATGTCCTGGCCCTGATCCTGCTCTCCGGGCTCTTCGTCCTGGGGACAGGCTGTGTGCATGACAATGACCCCTGGTATGACGACCCGCCACCGCCGCGCCATCACCGGCAACCGCCGCCACCGCCGCACAGGGCCCAGCCCAGCAAGCCTGCGCCGCCGCCCCATGTGTCTCCCCGCCCGGACCCCCGCCACGGGGACAACAAGCCCGTCCCGGTCCATGACCGCCGCGACGACAGGCGGGACCATCCCCCGCGCCGCTGATCCCCTTTGCGGAAGCTCCCGGAGCTTCCGCATTTTTCGTCTCCGGCCCCGCACAGGGCATGGAACGGGGATGGCCGCAGCCCCGCATACGGCCTGCAACAGGCCCTGCGCACACCGCCGGCCACTGCCGGGAAACGCTTTGTCGGGACAAGGATATTTCCTGCCATGACGCATCTTTACAAAATTTTTTTTTTGCTGCATAACTTTCTGGATTTGCAGATGGGCCCCCCTTCCGGCACGCCGGAAGACCTCCATATTTGTGCCTCCCACAGGCACAGCCGCGACGCGCTCCGCTCCAATCCAATCCTTGGGCGCGTCGCGTTTTTTTGTCCCTTCCCCCTCCCCGCCTGCCTCTCTCCCGCCCCTTGCGCCACGCCGCAGAGCGGGCTATGATTCCAGACTTGCCCGGGAACGCCGCTCCTGCCCGTCCCGTGCCCGGCAGCATGTCCGTCATGCCGCCTGCCTGAGGCATGCCATCACCGGCCATCCGGTCCCGGCCCGTCCCGCGTCCGGAAACGACGCATCCTTTCAGCCCTGTACTGCCATGAAAAACAGCTGCTCGTCCCGCGTTTTTCTCCCGATCCTGCTGCTCTTGGCTCTGGCGCTCAGCGCCTGCCAGTTCTCTTCCTCCGCTCCCAGCAAGGCTCCGGCTCCCAAGCCCGCCACGCCCACGGGGCCTCACATCGCCCTGGCCCTGCCCAGCAGCGGCCCCTATGCCGGCGTAAGCGCCAAGATCCGCAACGGCGCCGAGATCGCCCTGCGTGAACTCCAGGCCGGCGGTCTGCTGGCCCAGCTGCATATGGTGGATACCAGCAAGCCCGACTGGAACGCCCAGCTTGCCGCCCTGCCCCCCAACTGCGTCATGGTGGGCGGCCCCCTGCAGGCCCCCGTCTTCAAGCAGCTCCAGACGTCCGGCATGCTGGAAAAGCGCGTCTTCTTCGCCTTCATGCCCAGCCTGCTGCCCGGTGACGAAGGCGTGCGGGCCTGGCGCTTCTTCCCCAGCCCCCAGGACCAGATCGACCGTCTGGTGAGCTTCGTCACCGAAGACCTGGGCCTGCGCACCTTTGGCGCCTTCTATCCCACGGACAACTACGGTCCCCGCATGACCGGCCTGCTGGACCAGAAGCTCACCGGCATGGGCATCACCCTGCATTCGGCCAGCTACACGCCCGGTCAGTCCAGCACCTGGAGCGGCCAGGCCGCCACGCTCATCAATCCGACCACCCAGGAGAACATCACCGCGCCCATCCCCCAGACGCAGTTCGAGGCGCTCTTCCTGCCCGACTCCTGGAAGAACATGAACCTGCTGACCACCAGCCTGATGTACAACGGCGAGGACCGCCTCGTGCTGCTGGGCACCACCCTGTGGGAGCAGGGCCTGGACGGCAAGACCGTGGCCGAGCCCGACCGCTATGCCCTGGCCGTCTTCCCCGCCGCCTGGGACGCCACGCAGGCCCCCGCCGCCCTGCGGGCCCCCGGCACCGATTTTTGGGTGGCCCTGGGCTATGACTTCGTGCGCTTTGCCGTGCGCATGGCCTTCGACAGCCGCCCCCCGGCCGCCACGGTCAATGCCCAGGCTGCCAACATGAAGATCCAGTGGGCCATGGCTCCCCTTTCCTGGGACGAAAAAGGCATCACCCACCAGAAACTGCATCTGTTCCAGCCCGGCGCCAACGGTATGGAGCCGCTGGATCTGACCCGCTTCCGCAACATGCGTGAAGCCATCCTGCAGCGTGCCGCCCTGCGCATGCAGGGGCTGCCCACCGTGGACGAGCAGGGCAACTCCCTCATCCCGGGCCTGCCCGGCATGTCGGCCGGCCCTGCCGTGCTCAACACGCCCGCGGCCACGTCCCCGACGCCCGGTGTGGCGCCCCTGTCCACCACGCCCCAGCCGTCGTACAAACTGCGCCTTTCGCCGGCCACCACCGGCACAACCCGTACCGCCCGATAACGGTGCCCCTCAAGGTAGATCCCATGTCCGAAAACAAGAATATCAGCCAGGACGTCGTGGCCCACATGGCCCAACTGTCCCGCCTTGCCGTCAGTGACGAGGAAAAGGCCCTCTTTGCCCGCCAGTTCGGCGACATCCTCGCCTATATGGATGTGCTGGCCCAGGTGGACACCAGCGCCGTGGAACCCCTCTACAGCCCCGTGAGCCATGCCACCCCCATGCGCGACGACCAGCCCGAGCGCAAGCGTCGCCGTGAGGACGTGCTGGGCAACGCTCCCGAACATGATGAAGACTATTTCATCGTGCCGCGCATCGTCTAAAGGAGACGCATCATGAACGAGATCTGCTCGCTGAACCTGACCGCGCTGGCCGATGCCCTGCAAAAGAAAGAGATCGGTGCCGAAGAAGCCACCCGCGCCTGCCTCGACCGCATCGCCGCCACTGAAGAACGCGTGGGCGCCCTGCTCCATGTGGATGCCGAGGGCGCTCTGGCCCGTGCCCGCCGGCTGGACGCCCAGGGCCCCGACGCCTCCCAGCCCCTCTGGGGCGTGCCCGTCACCGTCAAAGACGCCCTGTCCACCCAGGGCATGCCCACCACCGCCGGTTCCCGTATCCTTGAAGGCTACATGCCCGTGTACGACGCCTTTGCCGTGCAGCGCCTGCGTGAGGCCGGTGCCGTGATCCTGGGCAAGAACAACCTCGACGAGTTCGCCATGGGCTCCACCACGGAGAATTCCGCCTACAAGACCACGCACAACCCCTGGGATCTCCAGTGCGTGCCCGGCGGCTCCAGCGGCGGTTCCGCCGCATCCGTGGCCGCCTGCCAGTGCTTCGCCTCCCTGGGCTCCGATACCGGCGGCTCCATCCGCCAGCCCGCCAGCCTGTGCGGCTGCACCGGCATCAAGCCCACCTACGGCCGCGTGTCCCGTTACGGCCTCATCGCCTACGGCTCCTCCCTGGACCAGATCGGTCCCCTGGGCCGCAGCGTGGCCGACTGCGCCCGCGTGCTGGGCGTCATCGCCGGTCATGACCAGCGCGACGCCACCTGCGATCCCCGCCCCGTGGACGACTATGACGCCGCTGCCGCCGCGCCTTCCCTCAAGGGCGCCCGCCTGGGCCTGCCCAAGGAATTCTATGCCGAAGGTCTGGCCCCCGAAGTGCGCGCCGTGTGCGAAAAAGCCATCGAAACGGCCCGCGCCGAAGGTGCCGAGATCGTGGAAGTGAGCCTGCCGCATACCAACGCGGCCATCGCCACCTACTACATCATCGCCATGGCCGAAGCGAGCTCCAACCTGGCCCGCTTCGACGGCGTGCGCTACGGCCATCGTGCCGCCGACGTCAAGCAGCTGGCCGAGCTCTATGTGCGCTCGCGCAGCGAAGGCTTCGGCCAGGAAGTCAAGCGCCGCATCCTGCTGGGCACCTATGTGCTCTCCTCCGGTTACTACGACGCCTACTTCCGCAAGGCCGCCCAGGTCCGCCGCCTCATCCGCGACGAATACCTGGCCGCCCTCGAACAGTGCGACGCCCTGCTGGCCCCCGTCTCCCCCGTCACGGCCTGGGAAATGGGCTGCCACAGCGCCGATCCGCTGCAGATGTACCTCATGGACGCCTACACCCTGTCCCTGAACCTGGCCGGTCTGCCCGGCCTGTCCCTGCCCGTGGGCATGGCCGCCGAAAGCAGGATGCCCGTGGGCATGCAGCTCATCGGCAAGGCCTTTGACGAAGCCGGCCTCTTCCGCCTGGGCGCCGGTCTCGAAGCCGCCCTGCCCGGCATCGGTCTGGCACAGCTGTAGGTCGTAACGTCAGACTCAAAGGGAAAGCTGAGGGGGAGGGACACCTTTTCGGGGAAAAGGTCCTCCCTCCAGCCAGTCTCGATGCCCGTAACTTCCTTCGTCGTAACGGGCCGCCCCTGGTCGGCCTTTCCCCCTCCCTTCCCAAACCTTTTCTTCCGATCTGCATGCAGGTCCCCGTCTTCGGATGCGGGGCCGCCAGACGAGAAGAGCCCGGTCACAAACTGACCGGGCTCTTCTCGTTTAGATATCCTTTTTGCAGGACCAAGGCCGCCCCGCGTCCTCCTGTCCCCTGGAGTGCCAGCCCTCAACTGCCTAAAATGGATAGCATGGCACGCCGTGGAAGAAACACGGCCTGCCCGGTCCCCCACCCTGTCAATGCAAAAGCGCCCGGTCGTTGTGACCGGGCGCTTTTTATGCCTGAGCAAGACCAATCGTGCCGTCCTCCATCCTCTCCGGGGGACTGACCATCTTTTTTTTCCGCCTGTGGCGTTACGCCACCTGCCGGGGACCAGAGCAAAAGTTTTGGGAAGGGAGAGGGGAGCATGAGGGGAGAGGGAGGACCCTTTTCCAAAAGGGTCTCCCTCTCCCCTCAGCAAACGTTTTCTTCAACCATCCTGTCTAGGACTTTTTGAGCATGATATCCAGGATGACCTTGTCGGCCTCCTTCATGCCCGTGGAGCCCAGACGGCCCAGGTTGGCGATGCAGACTTCGATATCGTCATCGGTGATGCCTTCGTTGCCGGGCACCACGGAGCCGTCCAGGGCCAGCATGACGGCCTGGATACCCGCGCCCACGGCGGTGGCCACCTTGAGGGCGCAGCTGCTCTTGGCGCCGTCGCAGATCATGCCCGCCACGTTGCCCACCATGTTGCGGATGGTGCGTTCCATGACCGCCAGATCGCCGTCCAGCAACAGGGCGATACCGCAACCGGCGGCCGTGGCGGCCACCATGGCGCCGCAATGGGCGGACAGGCGACCCAGATGGTGCTTGATGTGGATGGAGGTGAGGTGGCTCATCATCAGGGCGCGGGCCAGATCCTCGTTGCTGCTTTCCTGCCGGATAGCGCAGGCCACCACGGGCATGGTGCAGGTGATGCCCTGATTGCCGCTGCCCGAATTGCTCATGACGGGCATCATGACCCCGGCCATGCGGGCGTCGGCCGCTGCGGCGGTCAGACGGATGGCGAAGGTGGGCAGGTCATCGGAAAGGATGTGCTTGCGCACCCGGGCATCCATGGATTTGCCCACGCCCAGACCGTACTGGCTGGAAAGGCCTTCCTCGGCCACCTGACGGTTCATGCGCGCGGCTTCAAGGATGAAGCTGATCTCTTCCAGCGGCGCGGTAGTGGCGAATTCGTAGACCCGGGCCAGGGTCAGGGGCCAGTCGGCGGGCGCAGCCTCGTTGGCTTCCGCAGGCATATGGTCTTCCACCAGGGCGCCGTCCTGCCAGACACGGGTGATGTTGTCATGGCTGTCACGCAGCTCGACGGCGGCGCTGTGCCCGTCGGCATGGGCCGTGACCAGGCAGTACAGCAGCAGGTCGTTGTCCGGCAGGTGCAGTTCCACGGCGTCGGCGGCCACCATGGCCCGGGCGGCTTCGGCCTGCGCGGGATCGAGCGAGGCCAGGCACTCCAGGCCAAGGGCGCTCTTCCCGCCCAGGGCACCGGCAGCGGCGGCGATGGCCAGGCCCATCTCGCCCGTGCCGGGGACCATGACGCCCATGCCGTTCTTGAGCAGATTGGCGCTGACGGCCACGTCCAGGCGTTCCGGCTTCCGGCCCAGCGCCTCGGCGGCACGGGCCGCGGTCAGCGCCACGGCGATGGGTTCGGTGCAGCCCAGGGCGGGCACCACTTCCTGATGCAGCAGGGCCAGGATGGCCTGCCTGTCGGCAAGAGACAGACTCATGCATTCTCCGGGCCTGAGGCCCACGATGTAGAAGGTTGGAGCAAGGAACGGGAGACAGGCTCCCGGGGATAGCGGGCGGATGCCCTTTTCGGCAACGCCACGACGCGGACAGCGGGGCGCCACTTTCGGCGGACACCCGTTCAGGGATCCCGGCAAGACAGGGGACGCACGGGCAGCCACGAAGGGGAAAGGACTGCCGGAGAGGGCTCAACAAGACGGGAAAGGCCCGGAGACAGGGGCCGGAGCGTACCTGCCGCCGGGCCCCTCCCCGTCAAACGATCGAAACTGAAACGGCTAGACCTTTTCCGCCGGGGCCACGTCCTGCAACGGTCCAAGCTCGCCATTGCGGTTGAACAGGCCTTCCAGCATCAGGGTCAGGGCGCCGTCGCCGGTCACGTTGCAGGCCGTACCGAAGCTGTCCTGCAGGGCAAAGATGGCGATGAGCAGGGCCACACCATTGGGGTCGAAGCCCAGCACGCCGGTCACGATGCCCAGCGAGGCCACCACGGTACCACCGGGCACGCCGGGGGCACCCACGGCAAAGATGCCCAGCAGCACGCAGAAGAGCAGCATGGTGCCCACGGAAGGCAGGGAACCGTACAGCATCAGGCTGATGGTCATGACAAAGAAGGTCTCGGTCAGCACGGAACCGCACAGATGCACGGTGGCGCCCAGGGGCACCATGAATTCCACCATGGTGCGGCTGAGGACGGAGGACTTGCGGGCGCATTCCAGGGCCACGGGCAGGGTGGCGGCGCTGGACATGGTGCCCACGGCGGTCAGATAGGCAGGCGCGTAATGGCGGAAGACCTGCGAGGGATTGCGGCCGGACAGGGCGCCGCCGATGCCGTAGAGCACGGCCAGCCAGATGAAGTGGCCCACGATGACGATGAGCACCATCATGATGAACACGGGCAGGTGGCGGCTGAGGGAGCCCTCATAAGCCAGGCCCAGGAAGGACAGGCCCACGAAGAAAGGCAGGATGGGGATCATGATGCGGTTGACCAGGGCGGTCATGATGCGTTCCATCTCGCAGAAGATCTTGCCCAGGGTCTCGGACTTGGTCCAGACGATGGCCACGCCCATGGTCAAGGCCAGCACCAGGGCGCTCATGACGCTGAACAGCGGCGGGATGTCCAGACGGAAGACCATCTCGGGCAGGGAGCGCAGGGTCTCGGTGCTGGTGGCGATGGAGAGGTTGGGGATGATGCAGTAGCCGGAGATCATGGAGAACAGGGCCGCGCCCAGCGAGGAGACGTAGGCCAGGGCCACGGCCACCAGCAGGATCTTGCTGGCGTTCTGGCCCAGACGCACGATGGCGGGGGTGATGAAGCCCACGATGACCAGGGGCACCAGGAAGAAGATGATCTGGCCGAAGATATGGCGCAGGGAGACCACCACGTCCATGACGTGCTTCAGGGAGCCTTCGGCGTTCTCGCCGATGTACAGACCAAGCAGGGCGCCAATGATGATGCCGCCCAACAGTTTGAGAATAAGGGAAAAATCGCCGACCTTAGCAGCCATCCTGCACCTCCGGGGGGTTAAGATACGCAAACCATAGACACCGTGGCTACCGTAGCGCAGGCCAGAGGCTTTTGCAATGTGCCGTGCCGCATGGCCTGCTTTCCCCGACAAAAAAGGAGGCCTGCAAAGCAGACCTCCTTTGGATTCCTTAACCGGAAAAAGACAGTGCCCTAGCGGGGACGGGGACCGTCAGGCCGATGATCGGGCCGCGGGCCGCCGGGACGCGGGCCGGGGCGGGGACCATCATGGCGCGGGCCGCGACCGTCATGGATGCCGGGGCGCGGGCCGGGACGGTCACCGGGGCGATGATAGCCCGGGCGCGGGCCGTCGGGGCGAGGACCGGGACGGTGGTAACCCGGACGAGGACCGGGGCGGTCACCGGGACGGTGATAGCCGGGACGGGGGCCAGGACGGTCGCCGGGGCGATGGTACCCGGGGCGAGGTCCGGGAGGGGGCCCCTTTTTGTAGTGTCCCTTGGGACGGGGCTTGTCCTTGTACCAGCCTTCATGGCGGCCGTTGTCGTTGCGGGCCACCAGGGTCCCGGGCAATACGCCCATGTGATCCACATGATCCGCGACCACGGGCATCCCGTCAGCGACATGCTGCGCGGCCTGTCCTTCATCCGCAAAAGCGAACGTAGCCATACAGGCCAGGGCCAGGGCCGGCAGCAACAGACGAAAGTTCTTTGCGCTCATGGCAAAACTCCTTGCGAGTCGGGGACTGCCCGTTGCGGGCAGATTTGCCCCACATTTCCCGCATAGCATTCCCGACGGAACGGAGCAAGGC
>NZ_JBNPNC010000066.1:0-11774 GCF_050314315.1 Desulfovibrio sp. SGI.102
AAAGCCCATAAACAGATCCCCGGCAGGAAACTGCCAGGGATTTTTTATGGCTCGCCCTCAGGGGATACTTCTCATAGAGAGAAAGAGACCGTCCTCCCCGTACCAGCCAAAGATCCTGCCGTTTGTTCGACGCTCCATAAGCATGGCATCCCGCCCAACCCTTTGCAGGCTTCCAACGCAGTCAGCTTTCCGCAAGCCGCCCCTGCACATATAAAAAGGGCCTGCCCTTTACAGGACAGGCCCTCCTCTGGTCTTGGGTCGGTTCGTTGCCTAGTCGGGACGGCGGCCGATGCAGAAGTAGGCGAAACCACGGCTGCCCATGGCGGCGGGCGAGTAGAGGTTACGGCCGTCAAAGAGCAGCGGCGCGGTCAGCAGGGACTTGATGCGATCGAAGTCGGGATTGCGGAACTGGTTCCATTCCGTCACCACCAGCAGAGCCTGGGCACCATCGCACACGCCGTACTGATCGTCCACGATCTCCACCAGGGGGTTGTCCTGGAAGATACGGCGAGCGTTATCGGCCGCCACGGGGTCGAAAGCCCGCACCTTCATGCCGGCTTCGGTCAGGGCGTTGATGATGTTGATGGCAGCGGCTTCACGCATGTCGTCGGTGTTGGCTTTGAAAGCCAGGCCCCACAGGGCCAGGGTCTTGCCCTTCACACCACCCTGCGGCGCAAAGTATTCCTTGATGCGCTCGGCCATGTGCAGCTTCTGGCGGGCGTTCACGGCTTCCACGGCATTGAGCAGCTTGGGCTCCATACCGGCGGCTTCGGCCGTATGGATCAGGGCCTTCACGTCCTTGGGGAAGCAGGAGCCGCCGTACCCAACGCCGGGATAGATGAACTGGTAGCCGATGCGGCTGTCAGAACCGATGCCGTTACGCACGTCGCGCACGTCGGCGCCCACACGCTCGCAGATGGTGGCGATCTCGTTGATGAAGGAGATCTTGGTGGCCAGCATGCAGTTGGCGGCGTATTTGGTCATTTCAGCGCTGCGGATGCCCATGACGATCAGTTTGTCACGGGTACGGGCAAAGGGCGCGTACAGTTCGCGCATGGTGGCGGCGGCCTTGTCCGACGAGGTGCCGATGACCACGCGGTCAGGCTTCATGAAGTCGGAGATGGCGTCGCCTTCCTTCAGGAACTCGGGGTTGGAGACCACCTCGAAGTCGAAATTCTTGCCGCGGGCAGCCAGTTCTTCGGTGATGATGGCGCGCACACGGTCGGCAGTGCCCACCGGCACCGTAGACTTGTCCACCACGATGAGGTCGTTTTCCATGGTACGACCGATCTCGCGGGCCACCTGCTCCACGTAGTGCAGGTCGCAGGAACCGTCTTCTCCGGGAGGGGTACCCACGCATATGAAGGCGCAATCAGCGCCAACCAGACCTTCCGCCAGGCTGGTGGTGAACTTCAGGCGGCCATCGGCATGGCTGCGGCGCACCATGGGTTCCAGGCCGGGCTCGAAAATATGCACGGAGCCGGCATTCAGGCGGGCCACAACATCCTTGTTGACATCGATGCAGGTCACGGAGTTGCCCATTTCAGCGAAGCAGGCAGCACTCACCAGACCCACATAGCCGGTGCCGACGATACACAATTTCATATGTTTTCTCCCTTGGGGCGCTCTTGACGCCCGACAGTGATAACGTCAAAACAAATCGATTGAGTGCGCAGTATAGCGTTTTTTTTCCTGAGCTTCAACTCCGGGGGCGGACATGCTGGTGGGACTGGGGATGGACCTGACCGATATCGGGCGTATGGAACGGGCCCTGCAACGCCATGGGGCACGTTTCGCAGCCAGGATCCTGGCACCTGCCGAACAGGAGGCCTGCCCGGAGCTGCGTCCCGCCTTCGTGGCCGGACGCTGGGCTGCCAAGGAAGCCGCCGTCAAGGCGCTGGGCTGCGGCTTCAGCCTGGGGATCGGCCCACGTCACATCGAGATCCTGCCCACGCCGACGGGCAAACCGGAGTTGCGCTTTACCGGCCCGGCCCTGGAGCGTGCCCGGCAGCTGGGCGTGCGCCATATCCATGTATCCATCACGCATGAACGAACCACGGCAGCCGCGGTTGTCGTACTGGAGGCCTGACGATGAACGGGGAATGGTGGTCCGCACTGCCGCCGCTGCCCCTGCCGCACGAAATGCAGCAGTGGGACAAGCAGGCCGTGGAACTGGGCATCCTGCCGGAGATCCTGATGGAAAATGCCGCGGCCGCGGCGTTCCGCCAGCTGAGCGCCCTGTGCCCCCGGCTTGCGGGGAAGCAGGTCTGGCTGCTCATGGGCAGCGGCAACAATGGCGGCGATGCCGCCTGCCTTGCCCGTTATCTGCTTGATGCCGGAGCCTGCCCGCATGTTTTCCATACCCGGCCGCTGGAGCATTACCGGAACGAAACGGCATATCATCTTCGGACGGCCCTGACATGTGGCGTCCCCTTCCTTCCGGTGGCCGCGCTGACGGAGACGCCCCTCCCCCATCCCGACATCCTGGTGGACGGGCTGCTGGGCACGGGGTTTTCCGGCCAGCTGCGCGACGACGCCCGACGTCTGGTCTCCTTCGTGAACGAACTTTCTCCCCGGCCGCTGATCCTGTCCCTGGACGTACCGTCGGGCCTGGATGCCACCAGCGGCCTGCCCTGTCCCGAGGCTGTCAAAGCGGACATGACGGTCAGCTTTGCCGCCGCCAAGCCCGGCCTGATGCTGCCGTGGGCCCGTCCGTATACCGGGGAATGCCATGTGGGCCCCATCGCCATGCCTGCCAAAGTCCGGGAAGAAGGCCCCTGCTCTTTCCGCCTTCTGGACGGCCATGCCCTGACCCTGCTGCCTGCCATGACGGCCGCGAGCTACAAGAACACCTACGGGCATATCCTCGTCATGGGAGGACGCCCCGGCATGTGCGGTGCCGGACATCTGGCCGCCCGGGGGGCGCTGCGTAGCGGTGCCGGCCTGGTCACGGCAGCCATGCCCGCCGCCGGTGAAGATCAGGTGCGCATGGGCTGGCCCGAGATCATGACCCTGCCCCTGGGCGATCCCGGAAACAGGGATTGGCCCGCCCAGCTCCCGGACGACCTGCGGCAACGCCTCCACCAGTGCCGGGCCCTAATCATCGGCCCCGGCATGGGACGAGGACAAGACAGCCATGCGTTTCTGGCAGCCCTCCTGAAAGAACCTGAACGCCCGGCCTGTGTATTCGATGCCGATGCCCTGATGCTGCTGGCAGGGGATCCCGCTCTGCTGGCGGCCCTTGGCCCCGGAGACATCCTGACGCCGCACCCCGGCGAGGCCGCCGCCCTGCTCCACTGCCCGGGCAGTGCTGTCCAGCAGGACAGGATGGCGGCCCTGAAGGCCCTTTGCGCAGCCGTCCCCGCAGCTATCGTCCTCAAAGGCGCAGGGACGCTGGTCGGCCAGCGGGACTGCCCCACAGGCCTCAGCCCCCTGGATGTCCCCCAGCTGGCCATGGGCGGTTCCGGCGACGTGCTTGCCGGTTGTACCGCGGCCCTGCTGGCTCGCTTGCAGGAAAGCCCCCGGGCGGCCCATCAGGCCGCCTGCCTGGCAGTGGCGCTGCATGCCGCTGCCGGCCGGATACTGGCCCGTACCCATCCCCACCGGGGCAATGTGGCCGGCGAACTGGCCGATGCCCTGCCCCAGGCCATGACACTTTAACCGGATACCCCCGCTATGGATGCCTTTACCTTTGTGCTCGAATCCCTGGACGATACCGCCCGCCTCGGCACCTTGCTGGCCGGCATGATGCAAAACGCCCCCCAGGTGCGCGCCCTGCTTTTGCAAGGAGATCTGGGCAGCGGCAAAACGACCCTGACGCGCTCCCTGGTCGCGGCCCTGCCGGGTGGCGACCAGGCCGAGATCTCCAGTCCGTCCTTCACCATCTGCAACAATTATCCCACCTGCCCGCCTGTCCTGCACTGCGACCTCTACCGTTGCCCGGCCTCCCTTCCCGACGAAGTCTGGGACGCGCTGGACGCCGATGCAGGCATCTGCATCGTGGAATGGGCCCAGTATATCCCCGAAGCGGCCCTTCCCAAGGAATTTCTGGACATCCGGCTGGAGTCATGCGAAAAGGGACGATTCCTGACGGTAATGGCGCATGGGCAGGCGTCTCAGGCTCTGGCTCAGGAGCTGCATACAGCCTGGACCACATCCGGACGGCACGGCTCCCGGACGGATCTGCCCCTTTTTTCGTGAGACAGGTGCATCAATGGAATCTGGCATGAAAATCTTAGTTCAAAAATTCGGTGGCACTTCAGTGGCAAACCTGGAGTGCATGAAGAAAGTGCGCGAAAAAGTGCAGGCCGGGTTGAACAAGGGCTACAAGATGGTGGTCGTGCTTTCCGCCCGTTCGGGCGAGACCAACCGTCTGCTGGCCCTGGCCTCCGAGTGGTCCTCCACTCCGGACCCGGCGGAATGTGATTCTCTGGTCTCCACCGGGGAACAGGTCTCCATCGCGCTCTTCACCATGCTGCTCAAAGACGCGGGCATCCGCGCCCGTTCCCTGCTGGCATGGCAGATCCCCATCATTACCGATGACGACCACGGCAATGCGCGTATCGAATCCATCGACAGCCAGCGCCTGCGCAGCTATCTGGATGAATACGACGTGCTGGTGGTCGCCGGTTTCCAGGGGTGCACGGAGTCCCAGCGCATCACCACCCTGGGCCGCGGCGGTTCCGACACCTCGGCTGTTGCCCTGGCTGCCGCCCTGGGTTCGGTTGAATGCGAGATCTACACGGATGTGGACGGCGTCTATACCACCGACCCCAACATCTGCTCCAGCGCCCGCAAGATGGATCGTGTCGCCTATGAAGAAATGCTGGAAATGGCCAGCATGGGCGCCAAGGTGCTGCACATCCGTTCCGTGGAATTTGCCAAGAAGTACAAAGTGCCTGTGCGCGTCCGCTCCACTTTTTCCGACGACCCCGGCACGCTCGTTACCCAGGAGGACTCCAGCATGGAAGCTGTTCTTGTTTCCGGCATTGCCTATGATAAGGACCAGGCTCGTGTGACCCTGCACGACCTTCCCGACGTGCCCGGCGTGGCCGCCGCCATCTTCGGCCCCCTTTCCGAAAAGGGCGTGCTGGTGGACATGATCGTCCAGAACACCAGCCTTGACGGCCATACCGACATGACCTTCACCATCTCCCGCAAGGATCTCAAGCAGACCTTGGCCATCATGGAAGAAGTGAAGGAACGCACCGGCGCCACCGACGTGGTCTCCGACGTCAATGTGGCCAAGGTCTCCGCCATCGGTGTCGGCATGCGCAACCACTCCGGCGTGGCCGCCCGTGCTTTCTCCGCCCTGACCCAGGAAGGCATCAACATCCTGATGATCAGCACCTCCGAGATCAAGATCACCATCCTGATCCAGGAAAAGTACGTGGAACTGGCCGTGCGCATCCTGCACGACACCTTCGGCCTGGACTGGGACATCAACTAGTCCCGCTCCTGCCTGCCGGCTGACCGGCCCCGGCCAGCCGCCGGCAATACACCCCATACGATAAGAAAGCCCGGTATCCTGTGATACCGGGCTTTTTCTTTCTCATGCGAATGCTCGTAACAGGCCTTTACCGCGAAAAATCTCCTCTTCGTAAACTGATGCCTGTCACAGGAGCAGCGGCCTTTTTTCATCCACTTAAGACAGCGTCCCGCCCTAGTGGCGCATCTCGGCCCCCAGGGCCAGCAAAGTCGTCTGCAGATCCGTCATGCTCTGGCAGATATAGTCAGCATGGACGGACTCCAGTTCCTGACGGCTCCCGTACCCGTACAGCACGCCCACGGTCTTCATGCCCACGGCATGGCCGCCGACCACATCATGGAACCTGTCCCCCACCATCAGCGAATGGGACACATCCGCGCCCGTTTCCTGAAGGGCATAACGCAGCACATCGACTTTGTCGTTGCGGGCCCCGTTCAGCTCGGCACCGGCCACAAAGGAGAAGTAACGGCTCAACTGGAAATGATCCAGAATCTGACGGGCGAACACCTCCGGCTTCGATGTAGCCAGATGGATGCGGTGTCCCTGCTCGATCAGACGCTCCAGCATCTGGGGCACCCCGGGATAGACCTGATTTTCAAACATCCCCTGCCGCCGGAAGTACTCGCGGTATTTTTCCACCGCCAGTGCGACACGGGCGCTGTCTCCCGGAAAATAGCGGGCAAAGGACTGCTTGAGCGGCGGACCGATGAAGAAGAGCAGGCTGTCTGCACTGGCCCTGATCCCGAAATGGTTCAAAGAATACAGGACGGAATTGATGATGCCCTGCTTGGAATCGGTGATGGTGCCGTCAAGATCGAAAAAGAAAGAAGTATGGGCCATAGGCATACCGGGGGTTGCGACTACGAAGAATGCTGCCGGACGTTTTTATTACTATTGCCTCTTGCGGCCTACTGGTCAAGCAGTCCCAGGTGATCCAGCACCAGGGTCGGCTGGCGCTCCAGTCCGGGAAGGTCGGAACGCCGGGCTTCTCCGCTCAGGACCAGCAGGAAATCGATGCCGGCGTTCTCGGCCAGCAGCTTGTCGGTGGACAGCCTGTCGCCCACCATCAGCATGTTTTCCGGCGCATAACGCTGCAGCAGGCCGGAAAGCAGGGTCGCATCCGGCTTGCCGAAGATGCGCTCCGGTCTCCTGCCTGTGGCGGTGGCGTACAGGGCCAGAAAGCTGCCCACGTCCGGCAGGGGGCCTTCCGGAGAGGGACAGACCAGATCCGGATGCGTGGCCAGGAAGCGCACATCATCCTTTTGCAGCAGCAGCGCGGAACGTGACAGTTTTTCATAGGTCAGTTCCGTATCATAGGCCAGGATGACCGCCTGTGCGCCTTCTTCCTGCTGCTTCAGTTCGGGCATGCGCTGGCGCAGGTCGGAAACGAAATCCCGGTTGCCGACCACATACGCCGTATGGATGCCTTCCGTCTTCAAAAAAGCCACCAGCGGCGTCACCGGCGAGAGCAGCTGCTCCCTGCGGGCGGGGATACCCATGCCGTTCAGCTTTTTGATGTAGGTCTCCGGTGCCTTGGAGGTATTGTTGCTCAGGAAGAAAAAGTCCACATCTTCCCAGTGCCGCTGCACAAAGGCCACGGCCCCCTCGATGGGATTGTCCCCCATATAGATGGTACCATCCATGTCCAGAACGATGCAACGTTTGTCAGGAAGCCGCATGCCGTGTCCCCCAAGTTTCAAAAATGAAAAAAATGACGGCAAAACTGTGGCGCCCCCGTCCGGCACCCGCCGCCGTGCCGGGATTCTACACAGGCCGATGGCCTGCTGCAAGCGGCGTTTTTCACGCCTCTTGCCCATCTTGACACAACAATGTCCTGTAAGTAGAGGAAAGGGACGACTTCCCCGTATAACTTTCGCAAACGAAGATTCCAAAGCTATAATTGTCGCTCCTGTGAGCGGAGGACAGCGTGAAAGAAACCACAGTGATCATCATTGGCGGTGGTGCGACAGGTATCGGCATTCTGCGCGACCTGAGCATGCGCGGCGTGCCCGCCCTGCTGCTGGAACAGGGGGGGCTGGCCCACGGCACGAGCTCCCGCTTCCACGGCCTGCTGCACAGCGGCGCCCGGTACGCTGTCAGTGACAGCGAATCCGCCCGGGAATGCATCGAAGAAAACATGATCCTGCGCCGCATCGGCAAGCAGTGTGTGGAAGAGACCGAAGGCTTTTTCGTCCGTACCAAACTGGACGACCCGGCCTTCGAACCCGGCTGGGTCGAAGCCTGTGCCCGTGCGGGTATCTCCGCCGAGCGCATCGATGTGGCCGAAGCACGGCGGCTGGAGCCCAATCTGGCTCCCAATATCTGTTCTGTTTACCGCGTGCCGGACTCCTGCGTCGACGGCTTCCGTCTGGTCTGGCACAATGCCCTGTGTGCCCGGCGCTACGGCGGTGACATCCTCACCTACCACGAAGTCATCGCCATCAAGCAGAGCAACGGCAAGGTTACGGGCGTCACGGCCCACAACCGCATCACCGGCGAAGAACTGGACATCGCCTGTGAATACGTGGTCAATGCCGCCGGTTCCTGGTCCGGACAGATCGCCCAGCTGGCCGGTCTGGATGTCAGCGTGTCGCCCGACCGCGGGACGCTGATCGTCTTCAACCACCGCTTCACGTCGCGCGTGGTCAACCGCCTGCATAAAAGCTCCGACGGTGACATCTTCGTCCCGCACGGTTCCATCACCATCCTGGGAACCACGTCGACGCCTACCGACCGCCCGGACAACAATACGCCCACGACCGAGGACGTTTTGCGTCTGCTGGATATCGGCGAGCCCCTGTTCCCCGATCTGCGCTCGTACCGCATCCTGCGTGCCTTTGCCGGTACGCGCCCGCTCTACACCCCCAACAATGCCGTGGGCCGTGCCGCCAGCCGCAATTTCCACATCGTGGACCACAAGCAGGACGGCCTGGAAGGCATGGCCAGCATCTTCGGCGGCAAGCTGACCACCTACCGCCTGATGGCGGAACGGATGAGCGATCTGGTCTGCCGCTATCTTGGCAATAACGAGCCGTGCCGTACGGCGGAAGAACCCATCATGGCGGATCCCTCCCCCGAGCTGATGCAAAAAGCCGCCAAGGTCTTCCCGCTCAATGGCGCCGTCCTTGCTGCCGACCGTCTGGGCAGCACGTTTGCCGATGTGGTGGAAAAGGCCGCATCCGAAAAGGACAACGAACTGCTGTGCGAATGCGAGATGGTCAGCATGGCTGAAGTGGAATATGTGGCCCGCGACCCTGCCACCCACTCCCTGCATGATGTCCGCCTGCGCACTCGTCTGGGCATGGGTACCTGCCAGGGCACGTTCTGCTCCCTGCGCGCCATCGGCGCTTTGACCGAGCGCAATGTTCCCCTGGCCTTCTCCCCCATGGAAGACGTCTCCCAATTCCTGCAGGAACGCTGGCGTGGTCTGCGCCCGGCCCTGTGGGGCAAGCAGCTGAAAGAAATCGAACTGGGGCGTGCCATCTATGCGGCCACCCTCAATCTGGATGGAGCCGGCAATGAACAAGAGAAATAGCGACGTCCTGGTTATCGGCGCCGGCATGTCCGGCCTTGTGGCGGCCCTTGCCGCTGCCCGGCGCGGCCGCAAGGTCACTGTCCTTTCCCGGGGCGTGGGAGCGCTGGCCATCGGTAGCGGTTGCGTGGACGTCCTGGGCTATGTCAACGGCCAGGCTGTTTCCGGCCATCCGCTGGATGCCATCGAATCCTTGCCCGAGGCCCATCCCTATCGCCTGCTGGGACGTGATCGTGTGGCCGAAGCCTGCTCTTTCCTGGAAGAAATCTGTGCCGCTCAGGGCCTGTCCCTGCTGCCCATGAAAGAGAGCAATCGCCTTGTCCCCAGTATCATGGGCACCCTTAAGCCGAGCGGCCTGTGCCCGGCCAGCGCCGATGGCGATCTGCTGCTGAAGGCCAAACGAGTTGCCGTGGTCACCATCGAGGGCCTGCGCGACTGTCAGCCCAATCTGATCATCAAGCAGTTCCGCCGTTATCCTGCTCTCAGGAGCATCGAGTTCACCGAAGTCGTCCTGCCCTCGCCCCTGGGCAAAACGCACCGCAATATCACGGCTCTGGATCTGGCCCGCTATGTGGACCGTCCCGAAGGGGTCTTCTGGCTGGCCGATGCCCTGAAAAAAGCCTGCGGCCGACAGGACCTCATCCTGCTGCCGCCTGTGTGCGGCGTGCGCAACTTCCTTTGGAAAAAACTGGTGGAGCTGCTGGATTGCCCGGTGGTGGAAATGCTTTCCATCCCTCCGGGAGTCAGTGGTCTGCGTTTGCGCACCTGTCTGCTGAATGCCCTGCGCGAGCTGGATGTCACGCTGCTGGAAAATACGACGGTGATCCGTGCCGACGTCGCGGACGGGCATTGCCGCGGTGTGATCACCTCCGGTCTCGACCACGAACACGTCTATGCTGCTGATCAGATCATCGTGGCTACCGGTGGTTTCATGGGCGACGGATTCGAAGCGGAGCCCGGCAAGATGCAGGAAAGCATCTTCCAGCTGCCGCTCTGTCTGGAAAATGGCGAGATGCCTTCCGCCGATCCTTCTGACTGGTCGGAAGAAAACGTCTTTGCCCGCCATGCCTTCGCTACCCTGCGCGTCCGCGTCGGTGCACAGCTGCGTCCCTGTTCTGAGGAAGGCTCGGTGCTGCTGGACAATGTCCGTTTTGTGGGCCGCTCGCTGGGCGGCTATGATTTCGCTACTGAAAAAAGCGGTAACGGCGTGGCCCTTGCCACGGCCTGGTATGCCGCCCAATGTGTGTAAGGCAGGTGCATGATGGCTCTCAAACATCCCAATCCTGATGCCTGTATCGCCTGCACCACCTGTGTGGTACAGTGCCCGGTGGCCCAGGCCACCACGAACTTCCTTGGCCCCCGCATGATCGGTCCCGCCTATGAGCGTTTCCGCCTGCTGGGTCTTGCCGAAGAAGAATCCCTGCACTATTGCGCCAACTGCAAAAACTGCGATATCGCCTGCCCCCAGGGCGTCCCGATCTCCAGTCTGAACATGATGGCCCGTGCCGAGCAGTGCCGCAAAAAGCGTCCGCCCCTGCGGGACTGGATCCTTGGGCACGGCGAACTTATGGCCAAGCTGCTGCGCTACGTGCCTGCTAAGCTGAAGAACTTTGGCATGCTCAATCCCGTGACCCGCTTTGCACTGGACAAGCTGGGTATCTCCGCCAAGGCTCCCATGCCGGCCTTTGCCGAAAAGAGTTTCCGGCAGCAGCTGAAAAAAATCTGGCAGCCCCATACCAACAAGTATGTCGTCCTCTTCCCCGGCTGTTATCTGGATGTCTATGATCCGCAGACCGGGCTCGACCTTGTGTGGGTGCTGAACCAGGCTGGCTACCATGTCATCGTTCCCGAGGAATTCGTCTGCTGCGGTCTGCCCATGGTCGCCAACGGATTCTGGGACGACGCTCGCGCCAATGCCAAAAAGAATATCGCGGAACTGCAACGCTGGCGCAAGGAAGGCATCCCGGTCATCACCGGTTGCCCCAGCTGCGCGTTGATGTTCTCCTCCGATCTGCCGGAATACTATCCCGACCTGATGATCGATGGCGTCTCCACTACTCTGCTGGATGCTCAGGCTTTCCTGCTGGATTGCGTGGATAAGGGAGAACTGCGTCTGCCCGAAAAAACTGTGGACAGTTCCGTGGTTCCTTCCGAGCTCATCTATCACGCCCCCTGCCATCTGCGTGCCCAAGGCAACGGCCTGCCCGGCCTCGACCTGCTCCGCTCTCTGCCCGGCATGCATGTCAGCAATGCCGATGCCGGATGCTGCGGGATCTCGGGCAGCTATGGTTTCAAAAAGGAAAAGTATCCCATCGGCATGCAGGTGGGCTCCGCCCTCTTTGATGCCGTACGCAAAAGTCCGGCTCCCGTGGCCGCTTCGGAGTGCGGCACCTGCCGTGTCCAGATCAAGCACGGTTCCGGCAAGGATTGTCTGCATCCGGTTTCCGTGTTGCGGCGCTGGATGGAAGCTGCCCGTTAATTAGGGATTCTTCCGAGGACAAAAATATAGTGACGAGGCCTCTGCATGATGCAGAGGCCTCTTTTTTTACAGCCAGATTTTCTTGTGAAATCATATTATCAGCATATTCTTAAGAAATTTCACTGCCTGCTGCAGCTAAACTCAATGAACAGGAGAAACAACTTCCACATTGCCGCAACGAAGAGCCTGCCATATCAGCGTATATAAGATCTCAAAGTTTACATAATTATATGAAGAACGTCTTTCTTATGGGCTTAAACCTTGATCGCTTAGAG